>CAZMPG010000001.1:0-53363 GCA_964568345.1 uncultured Candidatus Saccharibacteria bacterium
GCCCTCACTGGGAAGCGTACATTTTTGGTCGCGCGACAACCTGCTCACCCCCAGTGCACTTCCGAGCGCTCGACAGAATAGCCAACAGGTCAATCTCGCCAGCGGAGCTTGGTCTCCTCACCGAGAATCGAAGGTGTACCATTGATATCCAGACGCATCAAAACGGTCATGCCTTCAATGTGGTGACCACCATTGTGGAGGGTCAGGGGGAGAAAAGCATGACTGAGCGGTACCACTTGCTGGGGTGCATGGAGGTACCGGAGGGAAAAACGTACTGGATCTACGCGAGCAACACGGAAAACACTCGCCTCTGTGGGACAGAACGAGCTCGTGGTGTAGTACCAGCAATCCAGAGGTGCTAACCCACAGGGGTCGCATAACTTCGTGCGACCCCTATTTGTTTACCTCACCGAGGACTTGCGCGATATTCAAGAATACGGCTTGAAACCTAGCATCCGCCCACCTTTTCTACACAAAACAAAGCCCCGTTCTATGGGGTCGCTATACAACCGAGGACGAGCGCGGGGTGCGCGGCTTCCTCAGCCCATGAGCACGAACCAAAGCATTGGTAGCGTCGTGTAGCTAGCACACCAAAACCCCAGGCTGAGTAGCGGGCTTTGAAGAAGCCCTTCGGGAGGTTATTTCCCTGCAACAATACGCGCGAGGTGAGACTTCTTGCGCGCCGCGGTGTTCGCTTTGATGACACCGCGCTTGGCCGCTTTATCAATAGCTTTGTACGCACCCGCGAGGAGCGTTGCAGCATCGGTGCGCTTCTCGTGCACCGCACCCACCACCTCCTTCACCGCAGCCTTCATGGCGCGATTGCGACGCACGTTGAAGATGCGCTTCCGCTCGCTCACCCGCTGTGCTTTCGTTGCCGATGTCGTAATGGGCATAGGAGAGAAGATACCATACTGTGCCTGGAACGCAAGGGTGACGGCAGTAACTATTCACCTTTTCCCAGCAACTATCCTCGAATAACCGTTTCGCGTCGTCATTGCGAGGAGCTTGCGACGAAGCAATCCACGGGTATACCCCATGCGGTACGCATTATGGATTACTTCCCGCCACGCTCCGCTCGCGGCTAAAGATCTGCGGTCATACCGCCTGTGGCGGGGGCCTGCCCCGCCACAGGCGGGGGCTCGCAAAGACAAGAAAAACCGCCGATATATTCACACTCACTGGGAATAGGTGAATAGGTACTGGCGGCAAGATTTCTTCTTTCCTCTTTTACTTTTCCCTTTCCTCTCGTCCATTCCCTTCCCCCACGCCCTGCGCTATGATTGCCATACATGATCGCCCGCCTCTCCGGAACCGTGTATGCAACCCGTCCGAGCTACCTCACCCTCGACGTGCACGGCGTGGGGTACAAGGTGTACGCCACCGAGCGCCTCCTCTCCTCGCTTACCGCCGGTGACTCGTGCTCGCTCGCAACGCACCTTGCGGTACGCGAGGACGCGCTCGACCTCTTCGGCTTCCCCTCTGACGACGAGCTCGAGCTCTTTCGCCTCCTCATCGGCATAAGCGGCATCGGCCCGCGCTCCGCGCTTGCTATCCTCGGCCTCGAAACCCCTGAAAAGCTCGTACGGGCCATTGCCCAGGGAGACGTGGGCTACCTCACCAAGGTGAGCGGGGTGGGAAAGAAGAGTGCAGAGAAGATCGTGCTCGAGCTCCGCGACAAGGTGCAGACGATGCAGATTGCGGACGCCCATCCGCTCCAGCTCGTGGACGCTGACGTACTCGAAGCACTCCTCTCGCTCGGCTACCGCGCCGACGAGGCGCGCGAGGCGCTCCGCACTCTTCCCCCCACCCTCACCGACCAGGGTGCGCGCGTCAAGGAAGCGCTCCGCACACTCTCGCGCGGGTGACACCCCGCCACACGACTATGCACATCCTCGCCACCATCCGCTCCTGCATCCCGAAGCGCCTCTTCCGGGCGCTCCAACCCTCCTACCACAGCGCGCTTGCGAGCATTGCGGCACTCCGATACCGCTTCCCGTCGCGCACACTCTTTGTGATCGGCGTCACCGGCACCAAGGGCAAGAGCACGACGACCGAACTCATCGCGGCGATACTCGAAGAGGCTGGGTGCAGTGTTGCGCTCTCGAACACCATACGCTTCAAGGTGGGGGACGTGAGCGAGCCAAACCTCTACAAGATGAGCATGCCCGGGCGCTTTTTCCTGCAGCATTTCCTCGCGCGCGCTCGAGCTGCGGGGTGTACCCACGCGGTCGTGGAGCTCACGAGCGAGGGCGCAAAGCTCATGCGCCACAAGCACCTCGAGCTTGACGCACTCGTCTTCACGAACCTCTCCCCCGAGCACATCGAGAGCCATGGGTCGTTCGAAGCGTACCGTGATGCGAAGCTTTCCTTCCGCGATGCGCTCATCACCTCGCCGAAGCCGCGCAAGGTGGTGGTGGCAAACAGCGACGACGCTCATGGTGCGCGCTTCCTCGAGGTCCCAGAAACCATTGCGCGAAGGCCCTACGCCCTGCGAAATGCCGAGCCACATGCAGAAAATGAGCGTGGCATCCTCCTCACCCTCGAGGGCGTCTCCATCCACTCGCCACTCGTCGGCACCTTCAACCTCTCCAACATTCTCGCGGCGGCAACGCTCGCACGCGCCCTCGGCATCCCCACCGAAACGATCAAACGGGCTGTTGAAAAGCTCTCACTTGTGAAGGGGCGCGTGGAGCGGGTAGAGGAGGGCCAACCGTTCACCGTGATCGTGGACTACGCCCACACCGCCGACTCGCTCGAGCAGCTCTACCGAGCATTTCCCCGCGAGCGCAAGCTCTGTGTCCTGGGGAGCTGTGGCGGAGGGCGCGATACCGGAAAGCGGCCGGCAATGGCAAAGATTGCCGAAACGCACTGCGCCGAGGTGGTGCTCACGAACGAAGACCCCTACGACGAGGATCCTGAAAAGATCGTACGCGAGATGACTGCCGGGATGGAGAAGCAGCCAACCGTCATCATGAACCGCCGCGAAGCGATTCGCTACGCGCTCTCACGGGCGCACAAGGGTGATGCCGTTCTTATAACCGGCAAGGGCACCGACCCCTACATCATGGGCCCCCGAGGGCAAAAAACACCCTGGAGCGATGAGCAGGTGGCGCGGGAGGAACTGCGCGCATTGCAGGGAGTGGTATAATCCGGTTGTTGCAACTTTCTTTTGCCATGCCACTTGCATGAAGTTTGTGTTTGCGATCTGTGTCTTTTTTTGCCTGAAGGGCGCACTCCTCGTGCAGCTGAGTGCGTTTGATATGCTTGCAACGACCGACGGATCGCCCCTGGGGCTCGTGCTTGCTATTGCTGCGTGTTTTGTTTTGTTCGGGTACGCGCTTGTGCGTACCGACTCGTTTTTTACCACAACAACAAGGATCGCGCTCTTCTTCGTTCCATCTATCGTGGCGCTGTGGTCGGCTACGGTACTGGGGAGGACGATCTCCGCATGGGGCACCGCGACACTGGTGCTTTTACCGGCACAATTCCTCGTGTATCCACGCGGTCGCTTATTTCTACAAACATGGTTCACCTCGAACACGAACATCCTTTGGGTATTCCCCATATTTACCATTCTCGCCTTTCACCTCATTGGTGTCGATGAGCTTGCACGCACGACAGTGGCAAGCACTGGGCTGCTACTTGTCCTCCTCATGGAGTGTGAGGTCTATAGTTCGTTTGGAAGCGGAGCGGCTCGTAGCAAGGTTGCATTATGCGCCGCATCATCAGTACTCACGGGGACACTGTACGTGCTCTTCCCCACACAAATCAGCGCACTCGCACTTTGTACCAGCATCTCTATTTCCATTACAGCATGTCTTGTAGCAGTGGTGACACCCTCCGGGGTGAGGGTACGCTCATCCCAAACACCACCCATCGCAATACTTTTGGGGGTGCTTTTCATTGCAGCAGCGACCATTCCGGCACTGTTACTATTCACCGGGAGAGACGTGGTGATAAAAGCCGTCATGGTAGGTAACCCAGCGATACTTGCCGGCTCTTTGCTTTTTGCAGGACTTAGCCTGCTGCCGATTGGCTCTTGGCTTGGAGCGAGCATGCGCCGTCTCCGGGGCAACCAGTACGTGAGTGAGGGGTAGGTACGCTACCGCCTTTCCAAACCCTCCTCCTACCGCATCACCCCGTAGAGCACCACCCCCGCCGCGACGCTCACGTTGAGCGACTCTTTCGTGCCGCGCATGGGGATCTCGACGATTGCGTCGCACTGGTCAAGGAGGTCGTGCGGCACGCCGCGCACCTCATCGCCGAGGATGAGTGCGGTCGGCCGATCGAGCACAAGCGACGTGTACGGTTTTGAGCGTGGGTCCTGCTCAAGCGCCACCACGCGCACGCTGGCAGCACGGAGCTTCGCTACGAGCGTCGCCGTATCCTCGGCCTGCTCCCAGTGCACACTCTCCTCTGCGCCAAGTGCGACCTTTGCGACTGCCGCACACTTTCTGCCAAAGCGGTCCACCGGCGCCGGAGTGCAGCCGCAGAGGTACACCGTATGTACCCCCGCTCCGTCTGCGGTGCGCAGGATTGCACCGACGTTGTGAGTGCTCCGCACGTTGTGGAGAATGAGCGAAAGTGGATGCATGGTGCTAGCATACCTGCACCAGGAATCTTTGCACGTTCGACAAAGCGGTGCCGGTATCGTACCATGGCGCTACCGCCCATAGCTCAGTTGGTAGAGCTGCTCCCTTTTAAGGAGATGGTCGAAGGTTCGAGTCCTTCTGGGCGGACTTGAGCAAGACAAGTCCGAGGCGGAGACATGTTCTTGCGACCCCGAGGAGCAAGAACAGTCGATCCGGGGTCGCGAGCACTTGGCAGAATTGGAGCGAAGCGAACAATTCTGCTTAGTGACTCGTGACGACAAGGAAACAACAAAGCGCGCAGTGGGCGCGCTTTGTTGTTGACGAGGACGCCCAGAGCACGGTGCCTGCGCACCGTGCGTAAGGATGAGAAAAGTGAGGGTATGGTGCAGTTTGCTGTACCCAAGTAAGCATGCTACCATGCGAAACGGTTCCAAGCGGAGAAAAACGATGTACGAGAAAAGCACTCACCTCGCCGCACTACATGAGGTGGAAGGTCTACTCCCGGATAGCGAAACTGCCAGCACCCTTGCCCGCAAAATGCTAGACCATGCTGTAAGGGAAATCGAGGTGCTTTACCTCAGGACACAGGACAATTTCGCACAAATGCGGAAAACGTTCGCGGCGTCTACACCGCCCCCACCGTCCCCCAATCTCCACCTCTCAGAAGACAGGGAGTTGGTCATGAAGCTGCGGGAGGAAGACCACCGTGCCGATGGGGAGGCAATGGCAAAGCGCCACGCCCAGACCTTGGGTGCCATGGCCGACATTGCACTGCCCATCCTCACCGCTATCGGCGTGAGGGAGGAAACGGCTCAGCGTCTCATCAGCGAGATTGCTGGCAAAACGCCCCGGTAAGCAACAGGGACCCCGCGAAACATCGCGGGGTCGTTTCGTAGCACTAATCCCACCCGTACCCATTCCCAAAGTGGCCGTAGCGAGCGGTCGGGAGGTACTGGGGGCGGCGGAGGTCGAGCTGCTCGATGATGGCACGCGGGCGCAGGTCGTAGCCCACGACCGGCTCTTCCCTGCCGTCAATGCGCACCACCGCAGCAACCGGCTCCGCCTGGCCGATAGCGTACGCAAGGAATGCCATGGCTTCGCGCGCGCCGCGCCGCACGTAGTCTGCTGCCACCTTGCGCGCCATGTACGCCGCACTCCGATCCACCTTCGTAGCATCCTTGCCGGAGAATGCGCCGCCACCGACCGGCACCTTCGGCCCGTACGCATCCACGACGATCTTCCTCCCCGTGAGGCCGGTGTCCGCGGCAAAGCCGCCGATACTCCACGACCCGTTCGGGTTCTTGGTCCACGCACGATCTATGCTGATTCCGTCGCGGAGGTACGGAGCAACGGTTGTGACCGCTGTGCGGAGGAGCTCCTCGGGGTACTCGCCACACACCGATGTGAGGAATGACACCACCCTCCCGTCCTCGACCGTCACCTGCGCTTTGCCATCACGCTCCCCCATCGCCCGCACGAGCGCGCGGGCAAGCGAGACCTCGAGCGGCATGAGCTCCGGCGTCTCCGCAGACGCATACCCCACCATGATACCCTGGTCGCCCGCGCCATCCTGGTCTACCCCCGCCCCTATTTCGGGCGACTGCTGCACGAGGGTGACGTTGATGTCGAGCGAATCGGTGTGGCCACACGAGCGGTACACCTCCCGTGCGATGTCTGCCATGCGTGCCTCGGTGATGGGCGCAACGGTGGTGAGTTCACCAACGATGAAGAGCTTGCCGTGCCCTCCCAGAACCTCGACCGCAGCCCGGGTGCGCGGATCAAAGGTGAGGCATTCGTCGAGGATCGCGTCTGCTATCTGGTCGCACACCTTGTCGGGGTGGCCAACAGCGACCGCTTCAGCGGTGTGGAGCATGGGGTACGGGTGAATGGTAATGGCCCTAGTATACACTACCGTCACGGTGTCGAGACAACCGGCCACGGCGTAACGAGCCGCTTGCCCCTACACGGCGAACCGCTGTACCATGTCTTCGATGGACGATACTTCTCACGCAAACATCGCACAGGAGCAAGGACCGAACGTGGACTTCCCCCAGCACAAGCAGCAAAGCGCTGTGGAAGCCTTTTCACCCCTGCAGCAAAAACGTCCGCAGCATCCACTCCTGCGCACGGGTGGGTACTGGTTTCTGTTTCTGTGCATCCTGCTCTTCCTCATCTTTAGGGAAAACGATGCGCAGGACACCGATTCCCTGATTGCCGCCTCGGGACTCTCGCTACTCCTCGCTCCTGTCTTTGCCATTTTCACCAAGTGGATTGGTGAGGTGCGGGGGACGTGGGGATGACGCCCAAGCTACGCCGCCGTGGTTCAACCTGCTTCATGTAGCTCTACCGCAGCACGTGCCGGTATGCATGTATCGCCCTTGGCGATACAGTTTTCACTCGCTGTTCCTTTTGGGATTCTGTCGTTCGTGGTGGGGTAGATACACCAGCGTCACACGTTCATATCCCAAGTATCCACCGCTCGAGCCCGACGTCGAGGTCGAGGGTGCCGCGATGCGCATCGTGGTAGAGCGCGATGAGAGCTCGAGCGTAGGAAACAAGCTCGTCACGGGTAAATACCCGTGCCTGCCGGCGGAACTTCCCGTACGTAAAATCCTTCATCCCTGCGTCTGTCGCGCAGGGCGCGTGCTGCGCGGCGAGGAGGCTCCGCAGCGCCCAATGGAGCGTGCCACAGAGGTTCTCTGGCTCCACCCCAGCACGACGCGCAGCGCGGTACGCAACCCAGAGCCCACGCCGGTCGCGTACGGCGAGCGCATCGGCAAGCGCGAATACATTGAAATCCTGCGGCTTCCGCCCGCCACCGCCACACTCCTCGATGGTCGTCGCATGGCGCTCGAGCTCGCGCTTTTCAGCAACAAGCACCTTCCCCTCAGTGAGCACAAACAGGTGGTCTGATGCGGCAAACCGCTCGAGGCGCGCAAGGGTGAGGTCGCGGCTCGCCGCATCGGCAAACGGCTCCCTGATGACAACGACGTGCCGCTCGACGAAGAGCCCTCGCGCCTCGACGAGCTCGTCGAGTGCCCCCGCACTATCGAGGGGACCCTCGAAGGTAAATAGCTGTGCGCCTGGGTGCTTCTCGCGCAACTCGGCGACAAGCCTATGCGCCCGGTCAGCAACAGTACGCGTATCGGCGCCATGGAAGACGTAGAGCATACTACACCCTCGTAAGCTCTCCCCAATTCTTCCCGACCGACACCTCTACCGGCAGCGGGACGCCCCGAGTATCTGAAAGTGACAAAACGCCCTGCATGGTCTCACGCACCAATGCAAGCACGCGATTCACACAGGCATCACGTACCTCGAACATGAGCTCGTCATGTATTTGGCAGGTGAGGAACGCATCACCCAAAAGGCCCCCGTCTTTGAAACCCTGCTCGATGCGCACCATTGCTATCTTGATGATGTCCGCCTGCGTTCCCTGGATAGGCGCATTGAGAGCCATCCGCTCTGCGGCCGCTTGCACGTAGGGTAGAGGTGAGCGGATGCCGGGGAACGACCGCCGCCGCCCGAACCACGTCTCGGTGTACCCGCGACTGTGTACCTCTGCCTTCACCGCTTCGACATACCGTGCGATGCCAGAAAAGCGCTTGAAGTACTCGACGAGGTATGCCTGTGCCTCCGCCCTGCTCGCGCCGATAGCCTCCGCGAGTGCATGCGCCCCCATGCCGTAGAGGATACCGAAATTGATAACCTTCGCACGACGGCGCATCTCTTTATCCACCACGTCTACCGGCACACCGAAAACCTGTGCCGCGACCGCGGTGTGAATGTCCTCACCCGCAGCAAAGCTTGCGATGAGCTGCTCGTCGCCGGAGAGGAATGCCGCGACCCGGAGCTCTATCTGGCTGTAGTCTGCCGCGAGGAGCGAAAAGCCCTCCGGCGCAACGATCGCCCTGCGAATGGCTGCGCCCCGCGTCGTCTTGATGGGGATGTTCTGCATATTGGGGCTCTGGCTCGACATGCGACCGGTCGTGGTACCGGTCTGCGAGAAGTGCGCATGGAGCCTGCCTTCCGCATCGGCGAGCTTCGGGAGCGTGTCAATGTACGTCGAGAGGAGCTTCTGGAGCTCGCGGTACTCGAGGATGTCGCCCACGATGGGGTTCCCCGCGGCATACCTGCGAAGCTCGTCCTCCCGGGTCGAGCGCTGCCCGGTCGCGGTCCGCTTCCCCTTCCCCGCGCCGATGCCGAGGCGATCGAAGAGCACCTCCCCAAGCTGCCGCGGCGAGTTGAGGTTGAACGGCCCGCCGCAAGTGGCGTAGATACGTCCCTCAATCTCCGCGAGGTCCGCGTGGTAGCGCTTCGAGAGCTGCGCGAGGTACCCACCGTCAAGGAGCATCCCCCGCGCCTCCATTGCTGCCACGACCGGCATGAGCGGGAGCTCGATATCCTCATACACTCGCATGAGCCCACGCTCCCTAAGCTCCCTGAATACCGTGGCACGTGCCTCCCCAAACGTCGGTACGCCCGCATACTCGAGGAGAGTTTCTCGCGTCGGGTTCGTCATGTCGCTGTCAACCACCCAGAGCGCGAGGAGTGCACGAGCGAGCTCCTCCGGAGGCTCCGCAGCCTCAGCAACCGACTGCACACTCGCTCGCGCGCCACCCACACAGTTCCGCAGGCGCGGCAGGAGGCTCCGAAAGCCGAGCTCCTCGAAGAGCGCACCTGCGCGCGCACCGTCAATCCGCTCGCGCCATGGCCCGGCGTGGGTAGGGGCATGCACCGGTGCGTCGGTCCGTATGGTCGCAAGCTCCTTGCTGAAGCGCGCCTCATCCTCCCCCTCGGTAAGGAGGGAGACGATGCGGGGGCGCAGCTTCTTCTCGGCAACCAGCGCAGGATCGCGAAGTGCCTCGTAGATAGCATCGAGCGAACCGAATGCGGTAATGAGCTCGGTTGCAATCTTTTCCCCAATACCCCGCACCCCGGGTATGTTGTCGCTCGGATCCCCCCGCAGCCCCTTGAAGTCGGCGACGCGCTCGGGGCCGAAGCCGTACCGGGCACGGACCGCAGCATCGTCGTAGATCACCGTGTCGTTCATCCCTTTCCGGAGCGTGTACACGACGACCCTGGTTCCCTCGACGAGCTGGAGCGTGTCCATGTCGCCCGAAGCGATGGTGACGCGGTCGCCTGCTTGGGAGAAGGTTCGCGCGAGCGTGCCAAGGATGTCGTCTGCTTCAAAGCCCGGGGCCTCAAGGAGCGGCACCGCGAGCGCGGCGAGGATATCGCGCGAACGCTCTATCTGGGCAATGAGCTCTTCGTCGATCTTCTGCCGCGTCCCCTTGTACTCTGCAAACGCTTCGTGTCGGTGGGTCGGCTCTGGCAGGTCGTACGCTGCAATGATGTCGTCCGGCGCGAGCTCGTCGGCGATCTTGAGGATGAAAGCAGCGAGCCCGTAGAGAGCCCCGGTCGGCTCGCCCGCGGGCGAAGTAAAGCCGGGGAGCGCGTGGTACGCACGATGGAGGATCGCGTGGGTATCGAGGAGTACGATGTGCCGTTCTCCGCTCATACGCCACGCTCTACCGTAATCGCACGCGCAGTCTCCCCGATATGGGTAAACGACACCCACACCGCCCGCTCCGGTACCCCGAGCCCCACCTGCTCCGGCCATTCGATGAGGACGAGGTTCCCCGGGTTAGTTGCAAGCTCGTTCCAGCCTATGGTGCGGAGCTCCTCCTCCCCCGCGAGGCGGTACGCGTCAATGTGAACGAGACGCTTCCACGTCCCTCCCTCCGGCAGCTCATAGATCTTCTCGACGACAAACGTCGGGCTCGTCACCACCTCCTCGACGCCGAGCGCACGCGCCGCGCCCTTCGCGAACACCGTTTTCCCCGCGCCGAGCTCACCCTGGAGCGCTACGATGGTGCTCGTACCGCTCCCCGCAGCCTCGTGGGCGAGCTCCGCTACGAGGCGGGCTGCGAGCGCTTCTGTCTCCTCGGGGCCCCTGGTCGTCACCTGTTCCATGCTGCCAGTATACGGTGGTTAGGAGGGAAAAGCGAAATGGCGGTCGCCCTCACGCTACCGAGACACATGAGTGCGGTGTATCACCCCACAAAACCCCCAAGAATGGATGGGGCCGTGCGCAAGAAAGCTGTGGCTCGTGTTGGCTGGTCCGCAAGCGACCTGCTACAATAGGCCCATGCCCATTGCATTCGATGAACAGTCCCGCACGAAGCTCGAGGCCATCCGCAAACGCGAGGAGGAGGAACTCGTCTCGGTACTCTCGAAGAAGTACGGCATTGGGTATGTGAACCTTGCGGTGACCGCCATCAACACCGACGCGCTCCGTCTCATCCCCGAAGAGACCGCGCGGCAAGCGGAAATGGTCGCGTTCCAGCAGGTCTCCCACACGATTACCGTTGGTGTCCGCACACTAAACAATCCCCGTACCCAGACCGTCATCGCCGAGCTCGAGAACCGTGGCTACAAGGTGGTGCCGGTTATGGTCTCCACCGCATCGCTCGAGAGTGCATGGGGAAGGTACAAGGACATATCCTTTGCGGTCGAGACCGAGGCTGGGGTCCTCGACGTCTCGAACGACGTCATCCGCACCCTCGTCGAGAAGCTCACCTCCGTGCAGGCAACCCATGCCGCCGTCAGCGAGGTGCTCGACATGAAGAAGATATTCCGCATCACGCGCACGCTCGAGGTCACCATCGCCGGCGCACTCGCGAACAAAGCCTCCGACATCCACATCGAGCCCGAGGAGCAGCTCGTGCGGATCCGCTTTCGGATTGACGGCGTGCTCGTCGAGATTGTCTCTATTGACCCAGAAACGTACCGCGCGGTACTCACGCGAGTGAAGCTCCTTTCGGGCCTCAAGATCAACGTCCACGACGCACAGGATGGGCGCTTCAGTGTCCGCATTGACACCCGCGAGATCGAGATCCGCACCTCGGTCCTACCGGGCAACTATGGGGAATCTGTCGTGCTCCGACTCCTCGACCCCTCCTCTATCCGCATCACCCTCGACAAGCTCGGCATGCGTGCGGGGCTCCGGACGCTCATTGAGCGGGAGATCGCGCGCCCGAACGGCATGATCCTCAACACCGGGCCAACGGGGTCGGGCAAGACGACGACGCTCTACGCATTCCTCACGAAGCGGTTGAGCCCCGAGGTAAAGATCATCACCATCGAGGACCCCGTCGAGTACCACCTCGCGGGCATCGTACAGACCCAGGTGGACCATAAGGACTACACCTTTGCCTCGGGCCTGCGGAGCACGCTGCGGCAGGACCCGGACATCATCATGGTCGGCGAGATCCGCGACGAAGAGGTCGCCTCGACCGCGGTCAACGCCGCACTCACCGGCCACCTCGTGTTCTCAACCCTCCACACGAACAACGCTGCGGGAGCATTTCCGCGCCTCATTGACCTCGGGGTAGACCCGAGCGTCATCGGCTCATCGGTCAATGTCGTCATGGCACAGCGCCTCGTGCGGAAGCTCGACCCCGAACACCGAAAGGAGGTCCCCATCGAGGGGGGTGACCGTGCACTCATCGAGCACATCCTCGGAGGCATCCGCGACCGATCGCTCGTACCGGAAAAGCTCGCCACCATGTGGGTTCCTGACACCGATGAGCCCGGCGCCGGGTACCACGGCCGCATCGGCGTCTACGAAGCTATCTGTGTGACCCGCGAAATAGAGGATGCGGTCCGCAAGAACCTCACCATACGCGAGATCGAGGATGTTGCGCGGTCGCAAGACTTTCTCTCGCTCCACGAAGACGCGATACTCCGGGTTCTCGAGGGGGTTACCTCGCTCGACGAGGTCCGCCGCGTCCTCGGGGAGCCGTGACCTGTTCGTTCACACACGGAAAGGGGAGGTGGGGTGGTGAACCCCCGACATGACACATACAGGAAGGATCCTGATGCGGGTACCTGGCTAAGGAGTGCCCCAGCATCCCCCACATTCTACGCTCGAGCGCAGCTTCCCCGCTCAAGCAGAGAATGTGGGGGACCCAGGACATCCTCGCGGGGCACCCGTCACCGCGCAAGCGCGGTTCTGTCATGTCCGGGGTTCAACGACCCACGCATGGGAAGAACGACGTTCCGTACAGACAAGATTAGCATAAACACACACCTATGTCAACAGACCCCAGTTCCCGGGAATCTGACCTCTGGCTCGACCGCACCCTCCGCCCGAGCGGGTGGAGCGAGTACATTGGCCAGGAGGGGGTGAAGGAGAACCTCCGCATCCTCCTTGGCGCAGCACACGAACGCGGCCACGCCCCCGAGCACGTACTCCTCTACGGCCCTCCCGGGCTCGGGAAGACGACGCTCGCGCACCTCGTCGCCCACGAGCTCGGGGTTGCCATGAAGGTGACCTCGGGCCCCGCCATTGAGCGGGTGGGCGACCTCGCCGCCATTCTCACGAACCTCGGAAAGCGCGACATCCTCTTTATTGACGAGATCCACCGCCTCAACAAGACCGTCGAGGAAGTGCTCTACCCCGCGCTCGAAGCGGGGGTGCTCGATATCATTATCGGGAAGGGGCCGTCGGCGCGCACCATCCAGCTCGAGCTCCCACCCTTTACCCTCATCGGCGCCACGACGCGCATCGCGCTCCTCTCCGCCCCCCTGCGCTCCCGCTTCTCCGGCGGCGTCTTCCGGCTCGAGTTCTACACAGTGGGGGAGATAACCCGCATCATCGAGCGGTCGGCTGGCATCCTCGAGGTTGCGCTCGACCCCAACGTCGCCCGCTCCATCGCGGAGCGGAGCCGCTGCACCCCCCGCACCGCAAACTACCTCCTCAAGCGCTGCCGCGACTACGCGCAGGTCCATAAAGAGGCGCTCACGGCAGACATTGCCCGCGCAGCGCTCGAGGCCTTGGGCTTCGACACGCTCGGCCTCCAGTACGCCGACCGCATGCTCCTCACCACCATGGCAGACAAGTTTGCCGGCGGCCCGGTCGGCCTCGCGACGCTCGCCGCAGCGACCGCGGAGGAGGAGGCGACTATCGAGGAGGTGTACGAGCCATTTCTCCTCCGCTCCGGCCTCATCGAGCGCACACCCCGTGGGCGCGTGGTGACCGCGCTCGGGTACGCGCACCTCGGCCGCCAGGCTCCACCGACGACCCCGACGCTGCTCTAGAACTACCTGAGAGGCGCGGGGGGCTTGAGCGACCCAATATCACCGTCTACCTTGAAAGTGTCCTGGAGCATCTTCACGAAGCCCCACACCGACACGAAGACGAAGAGCGCAATAAGGCTCCAGAGCACCCCTCCCTTCGCATCGCTCTGCGTACCCTCCTTCCCGGCGCGCATGAACTTGATGACGTTCCAGATGAATGCGATGAGCGCAATGCCGGCGAGAAGCGGTGCGACCTGCCCGAGGAGCGCCACCACTTGCGCGAGTCCGCCCGACACGTAGGTAAAGCTCTGCGCGTGGAGCGCCGAGAAGGGGGTAAGTGCTGCAAGCAGCGCAAGAATGGTTCTCCAGAATTGCGGCATGGGTTTAGAGGTGCACCCGCTTGAGGGTTTTCGTCGGCGATACGTCGAACATGCCTTGCATGAGCTGCACAAAGCCCCACACCGACACGACGACAAAGAGCCCGACGATGCCCCAGAGCATCTGCTGCCGCCCAAGCACCCGACGCTCCTTGCTGTCGGCATGGGAGATGAATTGCACCATACCCCACAGGAACACGATGAGCGCGAGCGCCGCGAATACGAGGACGAGCTGCTCAATGACCGCGAGTGACTGGGTTGCGGCGGTATCGAGCCAGTTCGCCGATGCGGCGTACGGCACGAGGAGTGCGAGGGCTACCAGGTACTGCATACGGTAAGTATACCACTCCCCTCATGGACGCAGCACGCGCCCTGCGCACCTTGCGTCACGCCGCCAGGCCGGTATGATACCGGTATGTCCGGACACTCGAAGTGGTCGCAGATCAAGCACAAGAAGGCGCTCACCGACGCAAAGCGGAGCAAGGAGTTCGGGAAGATTGCTCGCCTCATCGCGATTGAGTCGAAGCGTGTCGGTGGCGATTCCTCTGCCCCGTCGCTCAAGGTGCTCATTGAAAAGGCAAAAGCGAGCAACATGCCAAAGGACAACATTGAGCGCGCCATTGCGAAGGGGCGCGGCGGCGACGTTGGGGAAGCAGAAACCATCCTGTACGAGCTCTACGGCCCAGGCGGCGTCGCACTCCTCGTCGAGACGGCGACCGACAACCGCAACCGCACAAACCAGGAGCTCAAGCACCTCGTCGGCAAGCTCGGGTACCAGATGGCTGAGCCGGGTTCGGCGAGCTGGGCCTTCCGGAAGGAGGGGCTTGAGTGGGCTCCCACGACGACTATTCCCCTATCTGACGCCGACGCAGAGCTCCTCGCGACGCTCGTCGAAGCGCTCGAGGCACACGACGACGTCGAGGTGGTGTACGCAAACGCCGAGTAGCACTATGGTCATCGTCGGCGTTGACCCTGGGTACGGCCGCTGTGGCTTCGCGGTTGTCGCACGCGCGACGCGCGGCGCTGAGACGCTCCTCCACTCTGAGTGTTTCGTGACCGACGCACACGATCCGTTCAGTACGCGGCTCCTCGCCCTCTCCGACGCATTCCGGGCCCTCCTCACCACACACACCCCCGACCTCGTCGCGCTCGAGAAGGTGTACTTCACCTCGAACCAGAAGACCGCGATGCGCGTTGCGGAGGTCCGCGGGGCGCTGTCGCTCATCGCCCACGAGCACCGCGTACCGATAGCCGAGTACAACCCAAACGAGGTCAAGGTCGCCGTCGCAGGGAGCGGCCGCGCGAGCAAGAAACAGGTCATGGCGATGGTGCCGCGCCTCATCCGCATCACCAAGGACATCCGCCTCGACGATGAGTTCGACGCTATAGCGATCGCCCTCACCGCAAGCGCGGCGCGGCCAGCGTAGGACTTATCCACCGAGGGAAGACTTGAAAAGTGTGCACGGTTTTGCTACTAATAGGGCGTTAGTTATAAGCAGTAATTTGTTTGTGCTGTATGGCAACATACCTTGATGAAGACGTGCTGCTCGCTCACGTGCGCGCAGAGGAGAGTGAGGAGGAAACGGAGCAGGAACCAAGCGAGCTCGATGATGATGAGCTCGATGATGATGCGGACACCGACGATGTAGGCGATGACCTTGCAGATGATGGCTCCGAAGATGACGCGGAAGAGGAGTTCGACGAGGCCGACGAGTCCGAGGAGTAGCACCATCGTCTTTCCCCCACGGCGGTGGTAGTATGGGTACATGCAGCACCCTAAGCACCTTCGGCTGCGATCGGCGTTCCTCCTGGGAGGGGCGCTCGTAGGTGCTGCATGTTTCCTTGTGGGCGGCGTGTTTCTCTTGTGGGCAACTACCCTCACCATGCCCACCGTCGCCGCCATTGAGGCTGCGCGCGAGAGCAACTCCACGAAGATCTACGACCGAACCGGCACGGTGCTCCTTTACGACATGCACCAGGACATGCGGCGCACCGAAGTGCCCCTGGGCGATATCGCACCGAACGTGCAGCACGCGACGATCGCCATCGAGGATGCGCGATTCTACCGCCACTTCGGCATCGAGCCGCTCTCGATTCTCCGCGCACTCATCCACAACCTCAAAGCAGGGGACCTTCTCGGTGGCCAAGGCGGATCAACCATCACGCAGCAGGTGGTAAAGAACGCGCTTCTTGTGAATGACAAAAAGCTCTCGCGAAAGCTCAAGGAGTGGGTGCTCGCGATAAAGCTCGAGCGCGAGCTCTCGAAGGACGCTATCCTCGAGCTCTACCTCAACACCGTGCCGTACGGGGGCACCAAGTACGGTATCGAGGAAGCAAGTCAGGGTTTCTTCGGGAAGCCCGCACACAACCTCTCCCTTGCCGAGAGCGCGTACCTCGCTGCACTCCCCCAGGCACCGACGTACTACTCACCGTACGGCGCACATCGCGACGCACTGGACGCCCGCAAGAACACCGTACTCGACCGCATGCACGAGCTCGGCTACATTTCCGACGAGGAGCGCACCCACGCGCGCGATGAGCAGGTATTCTTCCGACCGCAGAGCGGCGCGAGCATCAAGGCGCCGCACTTCGTGTTCTACGTGCTCGAGCAGCTCGGGAAGACGTACGGCGACGCCGACCTCGCCCAGGCAAACCTCCGGGTTACAACGACACTCGACTGGGATCTCGAGCGCGCCGCCGAGGAGATCGTGCTCAAGCACGCGCTCGAGAACAGCGTCACCTACCACGCGTCGAACGCATCGCTCATGGCGGTAGACCCGCGTAACGGCGAGATCCTCGCGATGGTCGGCTCGCGCGACTACTTCGACACGACCATTGACGGCAACTACAACATCGGCCTCGCGGCGCGCCAGCCAGGGTCTGCATTCAAGCCCTTCGCGTACGCGGCGGCGCTCGCAAAGGGCTACACGACCGAGACGGTCCTCTATGACGTCCAAACGCAGTTCTCCACCACGTGCGACAAGGCAAATATGACGAACGACGATGGGTGCTATGCGCCGACAAATTACGACGGGAAGTTCCGCGGACCCATGACCTTCCGGAACGCACTCGCCCAATCGGTGAACATCCCGGCTATCAAAGCGCTCTACCTCGCCGGCATGAGTAGCACCATTGCGCTCGCGAAGGCAATGGGGCTCACGACGCTCGGCGATCCATCGCGCTACGGCCTCACCCTTGTCCTCGGGGGCGGCGAGGTGTCGCTCCTTGAGATGACGAGCGCGTATGGGGTCTTCGCGCGCGAGGGGGTGCGCTACCCATCCCACGGCATCCTCGAGGTGCGCGATAGCTCCGGCAAGGTGCTCGAGCACGCGGATCCGGAGGGCAGTCAGGTGCTCGACCGCGACACAGCACTCAGTATCACCGACATGCTCAAGGACAACGTCGCACGTACCCCAGCCTTTGGCGCTAGTTCGTACCTTACCTTCCCCGGCCGCGACGTTGCGGTGAAGACAGGCACGACGAACGACTACCACGATGCGTGGATCATCGGGTACACCCCCTCGCTTGCGGTCGGTGCATGGTGCGGCAACAACGACAACACCCCTATGGAGAAGAAGGTTGCTGGGTTCATCGTGGCGCCGCTCTGGCACGAGCTCATGCAGGTGCACCTCGACCGGACCGCTCCTGAGGAGTTCGCCGCACCACCCCCCCTCGACCCCTCGCTTAAACCGGTGCTCCGCGGCGTCACCGCGTACGGGAGCTCGAGTAGCGAGGCGCCGCACTCTATCCTCTCCCACGTGAACAAGGACGACCCCCGTGGCCCCGCGCCGCAGAACCCCTGGAGCGATGCACAGTACCCCTACTGGGAGTATGGGATTCTCCGCTGGTCACTCGGGACGGGCTCAACATCGATCGAAAGCATCCTCGAGAATACCGGGATCACGAGCGCACAAGCCCCTACGGTCGTGATCCACACTCCCGATGATAATGATCACTTCGATCGCACCGACCGGATACGCGTCCGCTTCTCAGTGGCCTCTGACGACACCCCGGATCGCATCGAGTACTACCTCGATGGTTCGCTCCGCGACACACTTGCGGGCGACGATACCTCCTTCTCATTCACCCCGCGGTCGTACGACCTTGACCGCGGCGACCACACCCTCCTCGTCGTCGCCTACACCGCACACAACACTCGTGGTGGCGCAGCGGTGTCCTTTTCGGTACGGTAAGCTCTCCGCACCACCCCACAAGCGTCTTGCGGGCGGGAACGTAACCACTTCATACGTACTCGTACTACCGAATGAACGAGAGCCGAACACCATGCTCCCGCTGGAGCGTTGTGAGAATCTGCGGCGCAGAGCGCGCCACCTCGGAGCGTGCTATAGGGTGGCAGGTGAGGTGTACGCCACCTCCACGGAGCGAGAGGTGCGCTTCGTCGAGCACCACGCCGCACTCATCCCGCACGACGCTCGCGACGAGTCGCTTCTTGCTCGCTTCTGGCGGCACGAGCGACCGATATTTGGCGAGGTAGTTGGTGAGAGTATCCATGTTAGTAGCGGTGCATTGTACGTCCCCCCTCCCTACCGAGGGAGATGGGGGATATGTTTGATGGTATTGGTTTACGCAGTACACCTAGCGATTCATGGGCATCACGAGATAGCGAAACGTATCGTCCTGCACTGGATGCACGAGGACCGGCTGCATGCCGCCCGCCACCTCGAGAAGCACGCTCTCGCTCTGGATGGGCTGGAGCGCATCGAGAAGGTATCGGTGGTTGAAGCTTAGGGTTGCCCTATCGCCGGAGAGTGTCGCGGGCACCGAGTCGGTCGCCTCGCCCACCGAGGCACTCTCGGTGTGGAGTGTGAATGCACCCTCCTCCGGTTCGATGGTGAGCACGGTCTTGCTGAACTGCCCGGAAAAGATGGCTGCTTTCCGAAGCGCCCGCTCGAGGTCGGCGCGGAGCACCGCAGCAGACGTGCGAAATTCTTTGGGAATGATCTGCGTGTAGTCGGGGAAGGTTCCTGCAGTGAGCCTGAGTGTGAGGTAGGTGCCCGGGAAGGTAAGCGCGAGCTGGTGCTCACCAACCGCGAGATCAACGCTCCCCTGTGCGCGGTCGAGGACCCTGAGGACGTCTGCCACACTCTTGGCGGGGATGAGGAATGGCGAGCACGACACCGGCTGCTTGAGCGGCACACGACGCTCAGCGAGGCGAAACGAGTCGGTAGCTGCGGTAGTGAGTACACCACCATCAGGGTGCACAAAAATGCTTGCAAGCTCCGGCTTCACCAAGGATGTGGAGGCGCAGTACGCGACCGACGTGAGCGCGCCCCTAAATTCGTGTGCGGGGAGCGACACAGCAACCGCATCGGCGACACGGGGCAGCTCGGGAAAATCCGACGGGTCGTGCACCGCAATCTTTGTCGCCCCTCCTGCGCTCTGCACCACAAGGAATCCTCCCTCGAGTACGAGGTTGAGCGACGTGCCGCTCGGGAGTGCGGCGAGCACCTGCGCGAGCACGGTTCCCGACACGGCGACCACCCCATCCTCGCTCGCGGCGACCGGCAGGTGGTACGACACACCGACCTCGAGGTTGGTTGCAGTAACGGTGAGCACGTGCTCTGCGACCGAGAGCAGCACGCAGCTCAAGACCGGTGCGGCGAGGTTCTTCCCGCACACCTTATCGGAGAGCGACACCGGCTCGAGGAGTTGCTCGCGAACAATAGAGCACTGCATAGGGGTAATTGGTTATTTAAATAAACTATAACAACGACACACTACTACCCTGTGGATGGTGGGGATATCCCGTCTTGGCGTTCTGATGAGCCGCGAATCCTCTCAGGAGCTCTCGCGGAGCTTGGGGATACCGTGGTACTTTGTCCCCTGCGCCACAGACCCCTCCTCGACCCACCGTCTCACTCCCCAACCTACCCCCAAACCATTCCGCACCTTTTCCCCCACTCGCCCACCACGTTCTCCCCACGCATTCCCCACTATTTCAACATAGCCCGTATCTCGGCGACCTCGCGCTGGAGCGAGGGGGTGCTCGTGAGGCTCGCTTTGATCTTCTCGCACGAGTGGATGACCGTGGTGTGGTCCCGCCCGCCGAGCCGCTGGCCTATCGTGGGGTAGCTTATACCGAGGTCCTCGCGCATGAGGAACATGATGACCTGCCGCGGCTTCACCACCTCCTTCTTGCGGGTCTTTTCGTACACGGCAGACTCCTCGACGTCGTAGTACCGCGCAACCCGTTCGATGAGATCTTTCACGGATATGGTGCGCTGTGGCCGCACATTACTCTTCACAATCTGCCGGATGTCCGCGATGTCGAGCCCCGCGCCGCGGTGCTGTGTCTCGAGGATGATGCGGTTCAGGATGCTCTCGAGGTCGCGCACATTATTTCCCTCGACCTCGCTCGCAATCGCGTTCGCGAGGTCCTCCTCGAGGAGGAAGTTGCTGTGCGCCGCTTTCGCGCGGAGGATGGCGACGCGCGACTCGTGGTCGGGCACCGCGACATCCACCACCATCCCCTGCCCGAAGCGCGATCGGAGCCTGTCGGCGATGTCTCCGATATAGCCGGGGTGCCGGTCCGAAGAAAAGACGATCTGCTTGTTGTTCTCGTAGAGGGTGTTGAAGATGTGGAAGAGCTCTTCCTGGAGCTTGTCCTTGCCGGAGAGGAACTGCACGTCGTCGAGGATGAGCACATCGTACTGGCGGTAGCGCTCCTTGGTGCTCTGAATGGTGTTTTGCTGAATCGCATTGATGATATCGGTGCCGAACCTCTCCGAGGTGGTGTAGTAGACGGCGCGCTGCTGGTGGTGGCGCTTGATGTGGTTGCCGATAGCTTGGATGAGGTGCGTCTTCCCCACCCCGGTGTTGCCGTAGATGAAGAGGGGGTTGTACGTGATGCCCGGCTCCGCGACGATAGCCTGGGATGCGGCGTGCGCGAGCTCGTTGAACGACCCCACGACGAATGTCTCAAACGTGTAGCGGGGGTTGAGGTTGTCGGTGCGGCTCAC
Organism: uncultured Candidatus Saccharibacteria bacterium; assembly: GCA_964568345.1. Classification (GTDB taxonomy): domain Bacteria; phylum Patescibacteriota; class Minisyncoccia; order Phycocordibacterales; family UBA12088; genus UBA12088. Next base: position 21,037 of record CAZMPG010000001.1, read on the forward strand.
GTAGTGGTCGGCGAGCGGGAGCTCCGAGCTTTGGACCGTGCGGGACTCCTGGCGCTCCCGCGGCTTGCTGCGGTCCTCGCGTGCGATGACGTACTCGACGCCGCGGACATCGGGTACGATGCCGCGGAGTGCCCGGAGGATCGTCTTGTGGTGCTTATCGGCGAGCCAGTCCTTGTAGAACTGGCTCGGTACGCCGATGTACACGGTCCCCTCCTCAATCTTGACGATGTGGGTCCCCTTGAACCAGGTGCTGAAGTTTGCCCGCGAGACGGAGAGCTCAATCTCTACCAGCGCATTCTCCCATACGTCCCTGGTATCAATGAGCGCCCCCATAGCAGAAGTATTATAGCCGGTTATCCACAGTGCGCCAGTTCCCCTCCCCGCCGAGGTGTTGGGGGAAGTGGGGATAGGGTGGGGATAGCGAGGACGGTGGGAGGCTAAATTTGACAAAATGGTAATAATAATGTTAAAATGTAAAAGGAAAATGGTTACTTGAAAACGAGGGGTACAAAATGTTTAGTGGTTTTGAACTGGTTGTGTCCATGGGCATGACCCTTACGATGGTTGTGCTGGTATTCTTCCTGTTCCGAAAGAAGAAATCGGTCTCTTCGCAGAGTGGAGCGATGGCGCAACCGAAAAACGGCTGCCCTTTATGTCGTGTTGTCGACATGGTGCTCTATCGTCTACTCTTGCCGTGCACTCTCGGAGTCACCCTAACGGTTGTTTTTTGGATAGGTTGGTTTGAGGGCGTGCTGTACTGCGTTCCGCTGCTCCTATTGTTCACCGTATACTGGTTTATCAGTTTCAGGACAGTGGCAACAACGGACCGTGCGGTAAAAACAATGTTCGGGCGCCCGTATGCAACCACTGAGTCCGGCCTCTGTTGGGTACCGTACCTCATTGGAGATCTCGACCCGAGGCCAACCATCATCCAGACGCTTGACTTTACGGAACACCGAGCAGGTGTCGTGACCCGGGCGAGTAAGGAGCTCGACGAAAATGGTGCTCCTGTCGGTAACAGGATCTACGGGTCAATCACCCTGGGTGCAGATGTAACATTCATCTTTCAGTACCCGAAGGGCGATGCGTTGATGCGTGCGGTGGTATTATTGCCTCGTGAGAGAGACAAATTGATAGACCTATTCGAGGAACCGGTTCTCGATGCGGTTCGGACCACAGGAGGAAATGTGCCGTGGATTAATCTCGTACTGCGCCGCGCGCATTTTGCCGAGCAAGTCCTTGCAGAAGTGAAAAGACGTGGCGGAGCCGTAACGAGCATATTGACCGAAAGTGGGGTGGAGAATGTTCAGATCGCTATCAAGCATCTTGAAATACCAAAAGATCTACTTGACTCCATCAGTGCAAAGGAAAAGGCCACGTTGGAATTGGAGGGCACTGTGATAGCTGCAGATGCCGAGCGACAGAAACGCACCATTGAGGGACAAGGAACAGCGGCCGCAAAGAAACAGCTGCTCGATGTGTTGCGGGAGAACCCAACGAACTTACAGGCACAAGCGCTCCTCTCCCTCATTGAAATGGCGCAGGGCCCAGCAACCACCATCTTCCCACTCTCGACCGATCTCACAAATGTGCTGAGTCGTGTGTTGCGGGGTGGTGGGAGTGGTCCTCCTCTCCCTGACTTAGATCAGATTGTGGGGCTTCTCACGCCGGATCAGAAGAGAGCCCTGCTCGAGAAGCTTCTTAAGGCATAGGGGAACGGAAATGATCGTGGGTATCCTGTTGTGGATCGTAGTGCTTACCACACTCGTCATGGTTATGGGTAGGCGGTTTGGGGTGGTGTGGTCGTCTGTTTTTGCGCCAATCTCACTGAAGGGGATATGGTGGACTATCGGCCTTGTTGCTGCGATGGTTCTCGCATACCTCGGCCACAGGTTGCTGGGGGCCATGGGTGGAGGGTCTGTGTCACCTCCCTCCCCTACAGCGCAAGCGGGTGTCACCCAGGGACAGGATTGGGCCACACTCTTCGCCGCGTACTGGCCGTACGTGGTGATCGTGGCGTTGCTTGGCATCATCGGAGTGCTCTGGCGTCGGCCGCGTGCGCGGGCGGTGCAAACCACGGCCGGTAGTGGTAACACAAAGCTCCCAGCATCAACACAGTCACCGACAAAACGCACGTCGGCTGGTTTTGGATGGGTGCTCATGGTGGTGGTGTTTGTTGGTGCGGTAGTACTCGCTCTCGGTAAAGGTATTGCGGTCCATGTGCCGAAGGAGGATGTTGCGAAGGCTATCGCGAGTACGGCGGATGTTGCCGGTGGTGTGGATTGGTGGTACATACTCGTGCCGTGCTGCGTGGCCTTGTTTGTGTACTACTGGTCGCCGCCTGACCAAAAGAACCCGCTTCGCACAGGCCTTGCGGTGCTTGCGTCGATTGTGCTCATATTGGTCTGGGAGCAAGCCGACACCATGTCAGCGACTTTCAGGCTGGTTGGGCCGAGTGAGGTGGTTCGTGCCTGGGTCACCCCAAAAGGTCCAACGCTCCTCTTGTGGGTCATGGGAGCGGCAACAGTCGCACTCTTCTTTACGGGCAGGGCGATCGAGGGCCTATTGGTTGCCATAGTTCTTTCGGTTTCCATCATGTGGCTTGCTGCGTAGCACCACGTGATGGTAGGTAGCCGCCCCAAACATGGGCGGCTTTCTTTTTTTTGGGGGACATGGTATAGTCCCTCCACACCAAAAGACACTATGCCGAAGCGAACCTACCAACCCAAGAAGCGTAAGCGCGCAACGACCCACGGCTACCTCGTGCGGAAGCGCACCCCAGGCGGCAGGCGGGTGATCCGCCGCCGCATGGCAAAAGGGCGCTCCAAGCTATCCGTCTAGCCCAAAACCTCGCTTTTTGTGAGAACGTGGAGCACAGCCCATCACCATGCTCCCCCAACATCAGCGGCTCTCAAGGAATGAGGTGGTGCGCGTGCTCCAGCGTGGTACGCGCATGGTGCACCCCCTCCTCTCGTTCCACAGCATACGCCGCCAGGAGGCGGGCGATGTGCGGGCTGCGGTCGTCGTAAGTAAGAAGGTGGCGCAGCATGCGGCTGCGCGCAATCTCCTCCGCCGGCGTACCTACGCGCTCATCCGCGCCCACAGCACCTCCCTCGCGGGCTGCGACGTGGTCGTGCAGCTCCGCCCTGCCGCCCGAGGAGCCTCGTATGCCGCGCTCGCGCGGGTGTTCGGAGAGATAAGAGAAAAGAGACAAGAGAAAAGAATGGAGCGATGACACGTCGCATCTTTTCCCTCATCTCTTTCCTCTTTTCTCTCCGTACGGTATCATACCCCCAATGGTGAGCAGTCTGTTCCACACCTTCGTTTATACACCGCTCTACAACGCCCTCGTGGCGCTCCTCTCGCTCGGGAGCTTCGTAGATGTCGGCATTGCAGTGGTGAGCCTCACGGTGCTCGTGAAGCTCGTCCTCTACCCGCTCTCGCTCAAGGCGTCCCGCACGCAGCAGGTGATGTGGGAGCTCGAGGCGCCGATGCGGGAGCTCCGCGAGCGCTACAAGGACGATCGGGAGACCCAAGGAAGGAAGATTCTCGAGCTCTACAAGGAGCGTGGTGTGAACCCCTTCTCCGGCTTCCTCGTCCTCCTCGTGCAGCTGCCGCTCATCCTCGGGCTCTACTTCGTCTTCCTCAAGGGCGGTTTGCCAACGATTGACACCTCACTCCTCTACCCTTTCATTAGGGAGCCGCTGCACGTGTCTATGTACTTCCTCGGCTTCCTCGATATGGCGAGCAAAAGCTACCTGCTTGCTGTGCTCGCGGGGGCGACCCAGTACCTCCAGGCGCACTATGCGATGCCGCCCCTTGCCCCCCGGAGCGAGCACGCCTCCTTCCAGGAGGATTTCGCACGTTCGATGCAGGTGCAGATGAAGTACGTCTTGCCGATCATCGTTGCGTTTGTGGCATACGTTGCGAGTGCGGCGGTTGCGCTCTACTGGATCACGAGCAACCTCTTTGCTGTCGGGCAGGAACTATACGTACGCAAGCAGCTCGCCGAGGAGCGTGCAGAGAAGCAGAAGAGCACCGTATGACCTACACGAATGCAGGAGAGTTGGTGCGGGAGTTCGTGGCTGCGCTCGGCGTTTCGGTCGAGAGCGTGGAGCAGGTGCCCTGCGCCGCACATGAGCTTTGGAACGTACGGACCCCCGATAGTAAGCGGCTCATCGGGCCGCAGGGCGAACACCTCCGGGCGCTCAACCTCCTCGTGCGGAAGTATGCTGAGCGCGTCGAGGGGCTGCGCGAGGCGAAGTTCCTTGTCGATGTGAACAGCTACCAGCACAGCCGCATTGCGGAGTTGGAGCAAAAAGCGCGGCTTCTCGCCGATCGTGTGCGCACGTTTCGCTCGAGCGCCGAGATGACACCGATGAATGCCTACGAGCGTATGATCGTCCACGCGCTCTTCGCGAACGACCCCGAAGTCACGAGCGAGTCAGATGGCGAGGGTCCCCTGCGGCACGTTGTACTGCGGTATAGAGCGGAAACAGCGGGACTATAGACGATAGACAAAAGACTACGGATAGCCCGCGGGACTATGGACAAAAGACCATAGAGATTATGGAAACCGCAGGAAATGAAACCCAATCACCCGCACCTATCGTCCCCCATAGTCCATTGTCTGTAGTCCCCGTGCATCCCATCGTCAGTAGTCTGTAGTCCCCGCACGCCCCCATCGTCTTAATCCTCCATCCCGCCCGTACTGCTTGCCTCGTTTCCCGGAAGCCGGAGCGCCCAGAGCTCGTCGCTCACCCGCTCGCGGAAGACGAGGAAGTCCTCAAGCGGTGTGACCGATATATCCATGATGTCGAACTGCCGCTGTACCTCCGCCTCGGGGTCCGCGAGGCGCTCCGAGGTGCCGCTTACGGTGTCGAAGCGCCAGAGCATGTCACGGGACACCGCACGGCCCTGGCGCCACGCCTCCTGGAACGCGTCGGTGCTCTGTGCGCTATCTACAGGCACCGCACAGTAGACATATTTCCCACTTTCGCCCCACGCGCACTTCTCACGCATTGTGTACAGGGGGAGGTACACGAGTGACGCATCCTTGAGCGTCACGATGCGGAGCGAGGGGAAGCCATCTTCGCGCTCCTTGAGCCCGGTAAGCACGCGGTCTCCCGCCGGACTCACCGTGGTGCCGAGCGTGTATGCGGGGCCAATAGCCGGCTGTTTCGTGCGCTTCACAGGGTCCACGAGCCACGCGACGCCCGTCGCCGCGGGGGTGGGGTTCAGGTGTACCACAATGCTCCTCGTGCCGCCCCAGGAGGTCGTGAGGCTGCGGAAGGGGAAGCTTGTCACCTCGGTGCGCGCTCCGCCAGAGATCGGCTCGACGTAGAGGGTGGAGCCGCTGTTGGTCGGTTGGAGGTAGGCTACCGAGGCACCGTCGGGCGAGAACACCACCCCGCGCACGTCGTTGGGGAGCGGGCGCCCGTGGAGCCCCGCATTGGAAGACGTGCTCGTGGTTGCGGTCAGTGTGCCAAGGAAGGAGAAGAGGATATCACCCGCTTCGTTTTGGTAGCGGAGCGCGGTTGTTGAGCCGGTAGGCGACCATATAGCTTCGCCGACACGGAGAATTGTCTTGCGGGAGAGAGCCACGGGCTTCTCGACAGTATCGAGCGGCGCCTCAAAGACGTTGCCGTTTGCCCGCTCGACGTAGCGCACGACCGGTGTCGTTGCGAGGAGCCGGCGCACCTCGAGCGCAACAGCGCCCGCAGTGGGTGTGTCGGTGATGCGGCGGAGGAGCGGGAGCGCCGCTACGGGAGCCTGGGTGTCGCCACCCTCCCCGGGATTCTCCGGAGTGGTAGCGGTGTCGCGGGGGGTGGTGCTTTCGACACCACGCTCGCTCGAGGTGTCGCCAAAGCCGCCTTCGCCCGAAGGGGTCTCCTTCCCGCTACCCCCGAGGAGCACCACCCCAAGCCCAATGAGGAGGAGGAGAAGCACCGCGATAGCGCCGAGGAGGAGACGTTTGTCTTGCATACTAGAGCTGATTTATTGCAGTACACCGGGGGTCTGATTGTGGATTGGCACGGCACTGTTCTACTAGAGCGGCGGTTATCTCATCTGGGGTCGGGCCCGTCCCCCCGGTACCGTTTGTCGCAGATCGAAACACATCGAATCGCACGAGGTCAGGGTTGATGGTCTTGAGGACAAGGATGGCGACGAGTACGAGGAGGAGGCCGCCGATGGCGCTCCCTATCTTATCCTTTGCATCGCCGAGTTTAACCGGCGTCTCCGATGTCATCCACACGAAGCCGCCGATGGCGACCTCAATGACCGCGAGCACCGCCGCGATGCCGACCGAAATGCCAACGAGTGCGTCGAGGAGTTCTGCGAAATCGCTTTTCCATACATTGCTCGAGATGAAGGGGAGGTGGGGGGAGAGCGGCACGTACTCTGCGCCAAGCACCCAGAGTGTGGGAACAAGCGCCATAGCGGTGAGGGCGAAAAGTGTGGTGAGGGTGCGTCTCATGGAGTGAAGGAGGTTGCCGGCTGTACCGCGGCCGTGTCGAAGGACACCGTCGTGCCGGCAGACACGCGCTGCTGCCAGATGTTGGTGTGCTGGATCAAGAGCGACACCTCCGCGCTCCCTGCCCCCTTCCCCTCGGGGCGGAGCACGAGGGATCCTATGGTGGTAAAGTCCTGGTCGCCGACCTGCCAGGCGTACGTGAGTGCCGGGTCGGAGCGTGAGAGTGCGCTTAGGTAGTAGGGCTCGGCGATGAGGGTCGCTTCCGCCGCCCTAATGCGGTACGCGTCGCCCAGTGCGCGGTGGTAGGAGACGCCGGTAAGGGGGTCGTCCTCGTAGAGCACGAGCTGCGGCTCCGCTGTGTCTACGACGAGGCGCTTCGTGGTACGTATCGTACCGGTATCGTCCTTGACCTCGAGGAATATATCAAATTCGCCGAAAGGCACGTTGTTGGTGAGCGTTACCGACTGGAGGCCCTTTCCTGCCACATCGGGGGTGAAGCTCTTGTTCATGTACCACGCGTACATGAGCGTTGTGGGGTCGAGGAGCACCCCCTTAGGCCCCATGACACTCGGGAGCGCAAGGATCGTCATGGGCGTCCCGGGAGCGTAGCGCGCTCTGCCGCCAAAAAAGGGCGGTGTGTAGCTCTTTGCCTCCCATACGAGGGCTACATCGGCGACTTGGAGGACATTCGTCGCCTCGATGGCCGTACCCTTCGTGTCGCGGAGGAGTACAGTGATGCGCATAACCTCGCCCAGTTTCCCCGCGGTGAAGGAGCATGAGGTGCCCCCACTCGACTCCTTGATGACCACGCCATTTACCTTCCAGGTGACGAGTGCCGTGGAGCTGTCAACAGCGCTCGTCTGCACCTCAGCGGTCACCGTATCGCCCGGGCGCGGGTAGGGTGGGCTCACCTTGATGGCGATGCCGATGGGGGGGTTACTCCCAAAGAGCGCTCCCTGCGCGTCGGCGCGGTGTCCGAGCGCCACACTCCCACATGCGAGCAGTACGAGAAGGGTGCGCACCATTCGACGAGTACCCATAGGGAAAGTATACACGATGCTCGCTAGCTGGCGCCGCCTCCGGTGAGGATAACCCTACGCCGGTGCCATGACGGGGTTGTCGACCATGTCCTCGTCGTCTCGGTACTGCCGTGGCTTTTGGGCAGCCGCATCCTTCGCTTTGCGTTCATCCTCCTCCCGGGTTGCTTTGATGTGGAGCAGTACCGCGGTGGTGCACGCGGGAATGAGGATATTGAGTACGGGGAAGAACTTGACGATGAAGGTGGCGAAGTTGGTGAGGAACCGCTTCGGCGTTGCCGCCCACATGAAGACGCCGTGCGCCATGAACCATATAGTAAAGACGCCGGCAAAGAGGACGTTGCTGAGGACCGATGCAATTGCAAGGATGAGGGGGCCGAGGGTGATCATGGTGAGTGCGGCGGCAATTGCAGCGGTAATCTTTACACCGACCTGTATAACACACTGAGCACCGTGCCAGACGTACCCCGAAATCCCCGCCCCTGCCGCCTTGATGCACTCCGTGCCGAGCGACGATATCCCATAGAATACGAGCGCTGCCGCAGCGATGAGTGCTGCGACGGGGAGGAGGTCGAAGAGGATGCCGACCGCGACCATGTGGCGGCGCGTGCTCTTCGAGATGCGGTAGGAGACCTGCTCTTCGCTCATACACTTGCTTCACCCCCTGCGGCTATCTCTTCTCGCTCTTTCTTGATAGCGAGGAGCTGTGAGGGGTCGGAGGTGATGATTTGGTCCTCGGTGTACGAGGCGATGATCTTCACCGCAACGTGCTTGTTGCCGGCAAAGAAGATGCCCTCCCCCACCTGCGACTCGAGGAGGAGGTACTTCTCCTCGTCGGTGAGGTTGAAGGTCGCCTGGATCTTGTCGATGGCGGTCGGCGACTGCTTGAGGAGCACCTGGATCGAAGAGTTTGTGATCATCGGCACGCCGTACGGGCTCTTGAGGAAGTCGTCCACGTCCTGGGTGATCGTCGCGAGGCCGAGGTAGTACTTGCGGCCGCGCTTTGCGACGCTGAAGAGAAAGCTTGCGGTGTCATTGCTCTTCATCATCCACCACGCCTCGTCGACGACGAGGAGCCGCTTCTGGAGCCGCCGGCGCACCGCGGTCCATATGTGGTTCGTGATGATATACATTGCCGCAGCCTTGAGGTCCTCCTCCATGTCGCGTACGGAGAAGACGATGAACTTGTGGTTGATGTCCACGTTCGTTGGTTTGTTGATGAAGCCCGCCCACGTGCCCTTCGTGTACTTCGTGAGCCGCACCATGATGGACTCGCTCCCCTCCATACCGGCGAGCACGAGCTCGAAGTCGGAGAGCAGGGGCGGGGTGAGGTCGGTGAAGTCGGTGTTGCCGGTTATTTCCTTGAGTGCGTACGTCTCGGTGATCGCGCGGTCAATGAGCGCATCCTCCTCGGGGGTGAGGCCGCCGAGGATGATGCGGAAGAAGCCAACGAGGGTGATGATGTTTTGTCGGAGGAGTTCCGCAGGATTCTCATCCTCGTGGACCGGCGGTAGGTCGAAGGGGTTGATGTGGTGCTCCGAGGAAAGGGAGATGTTGAAGTAGTGGCCGCCGGTTGCGTTTGCCATGTACTCGTACTCGCGCTCGGGGTCAATGACAATCACCTCGACGTCGAACATGAGCGAACGGAGGACCTCGAGCTTCGTTGTGTAGCTCTTGCCCGCGCCCGACTTAGCGAAGAGGACCGAGTTGTAGTTCTCCATCGAGTAGCGATCGAAGAGGACGAGTGAGTTGTTGTGGAGGTTGATGCCATAGAGAACCCCTTTTTCAGAGGTAAGGTCGAAGGAGATAAAGGGGAAGATAGACGAGAGTGGCGCGGAGTTGAGCTTGTTGTGGACCAAGAGCTCGTCGGTACCGAGGGGGAGGATACTCCGGTAGCCCTGCTCCTGTTGGAAGAGTGCGGGTTTGAGGTACACCATCTGTGCCTCGAGGATGGACTTCACCTTCGTCTCGACCTTGTCGAGGAGCTCCTTGGTCGGCGCGTAGACCGAGATGTACACGCCGACGTCGAAGAGGCGCTCCTGGGCCTGCTGGAGGGAGTCGCGGAGTGACTCAAGGTTCTCGTACGCAGCATCAAGCATTGGGTCGCGCACCATGCCGCGGCTCTCGCGCTCGTTTATTTGGCTTTGCACCTCCGCAACCTTTTTCTGAAACTTCTTGAGAACAGGCGCGGTTTCGATAGGGTGGATGAAGATGGAGATGTCGAAGACATGCTCGAGGTTGATGATAGGAGCGAACCAGTTCTCGGTGAGGTACCGCGGGTACGAGATCACGAAGAATACCCGGGAGACCTTCTCGCCGAGGTTGAGCTCGCGCGGCGTTATTTCGAGCGCCGAGGGAGCAAGGACATCCTTGAGCTCGAGGCCGCCCGCGTTCACGACGTCGCGCGGGAGTATGTGGTCGAGCTCCACCGTTTCGACCGCACCTTTTTTGCTGAACGAGAAGAGTCCCATACTATGTGGTGAGTTGGTCGGTAAGGTCAGAGAGCGAGACGGGACGGTCGAGCTCGCCGATATTGAAGAGGCGGTAGAAGAGCTCGATCACCTCCTCGGTGCCGAGCTGCGCGGTGCGCACGCCACAGCGGCTGAGACCCTGGGAGACGAGGGAAACCCGTTGCTCCATCTGGCTCCGGTACTCCTCGAAGATCTGTGGGGTGAGCTTGGCGAGGCCTTCCTCGGGGCTCGCAAACAGTGCGCCGATCCCCCCCCGTACGCCCTGCCCCGGGCCAAAGGCTGGCGGGCTGTACGGTACGACGACGTAGAAGCCCTTGGTCATGATGCTCGACCCCTCGACAAAGCTCCGTACGAAGTCTATGTACTCACGCACCTGGATCTTCATGAGCTCGCTCTGCTGCTCGCCGTAGCGCTGCTCAAGGAGTGTGAGGTAGGGGCGGATGTCGAGCTCTCGCGACTGCACGAAGACTTGCACCGAAAAGTCGAGCGAGTTTAGGAAGCTCTGGAATTGGGCGAGGATGGCTTGCTGCTCGTCTGCCGACTTGAGCACGATGTTTATCGAAGACGCCATGAGGACGGAGCGTATCGAGCCGTCGCGGAGGATGAGGATGCCGTCGCGCACCTGCTCGATGGGCACGAAGTCTTGGCTCGGGGTGGCGCGGGTGCTGTGCTGGGGGGCGGGCATACGTTAGGAAGGTTGTTCACCGCTCTCCTGGGTGTCGAGGTTCCACGCGAGCTCCTTGAGGCGCGACTGGGTGAGGTGTGGGGTGAGGGGGCGTGTGGGCGCCGCGCTTGCGGCTGCTGCGTGCGCGGCGGCGTGGTGCTTCCCTACCCCCTTCTTCCAGAGGTAGAGCTTGTTGCGGAGCGTGTAAAAGACGGCGGCGTAGAGGGAGGAGATGAACGGTCGTTCGTTTATCTTCACGAAAGCAAGCGCAAACGCAAGGATGCCGATCGGTGTGCCGAAGATGACGGTGGAGAAGAAGCCGAACTCCGTGTAGAGGAATACCGCAAAGCCCAGAGCGCCACCGACATAGAGCCCCTGCTTGAAGGTGAGCGGGCCAAAGACCTTATCCTCGAACTCTATGAACTGTGGTACGGAAAAGCGCATGTGCTGTGGGTACTACTCCTATCCTGGCGTTGTCATTGCGAGCGTGAGCAGAGCAATCCACGTGGTCGGTGCGGTGTGGTGTATGCAGTATACCGCCCGCCGCCCCCTACGGTATCGACTCGCGGTACGGGTCGCGGTTGATCTCGTCGCGGGTTGCGGCTACGTTCTGTGGTGCCGGTGCGCTGCCTGTGGTGGCGGGGTTCGCACTTCGCTTGTTGCTACTAAGTGCCCGGAGTATCTCGGTCCGCACCGGAGCGAAGACAAGTTCCTCAAGGCCATGGAGTAGGTGCTCGCGCTGGTCCTGATCACGGAGGATAGAGGTACTTATGAGCTCTCGGAATGCCGCAATGGGGAGTGCTCCCACCGCGACACGGAGCACACCATCCCGGAGTGCCGCCGTCTGTGAGTCGGTGAGCGAGTACCGTGCCGCTATGTGGTCAACGGCTTGTGCAGCGGTGCTCGAAGCAAGGTAGGTGCGTACCGTTTCGGGAAGGCGTGCCGCGTACTCCCGCAGCTCGGGGTCACGGATGAGTCTTTCGGCAAGGGGGGTCTCCTTTTCACTCGACCCATTGAGGGTGACGCCGTGGGAGAGTTGCGCAGCCCCATCCCGCTTGTCCGCTTGCGCGGTGCAGGGGAACACCTCCTTGAGGAGTGCCTGGTAGAGCCGTGTTGCAGCGTCGGCGGGGAGTGCGAGCTCTTGGGCAATGAATTCCGCAAGTTCTTCGCGGGTGCAGAGTCCCACGACGGTGCCGACGAACAGGTTGCCGAGCCGCATGAGCTGGTCGTTAGTGAGATTTTCGCCCTGTCCGGCGTGGGTGAGCGCATTAGCGGTCTCCTGCGCGAGGAGTGCGTCCTGCAGTGTGGGCGCAAGAACGCGGAATTGTTTGTCGAGTTGTTCTTTGGTGAAGTGCATAGGCTAGAAGAGGTTTGCGGCAATAGGGTTGGTAACCGAGCGGTATGCATCAATGAGTCGACGGTCCTCAGAGCTAGTGTCACTCGAACGGTATGCGACTTCAAACGCCCGCTGTTCCTCGCTCTCTGAGAGTTGCGATCCAGCAGGTCGTCCACCTGCGGCGAGGATCGCGCTACGTTCATTCTGTACCCGGCTGCGGAATTCAACCATTCTTTGCTGGTTGTTGTATTGTTCAACTACACGGCCCTTCACCCGTTGCACCACATCGTTGTTGTGTACCTTGCGCACCTCAGCGATATCAGCAGCCGAAAAGTTGTCAATAACCATGTCGTTGTCTCTAATGAAGTTCCCACTCAACTTTGCTTTTTGTGCCGGGCGCATTGAGTCGAGCTCATCTCGGAGTGTTCGTCCTGGTATTGGGGGCGGCGTCCCGTTATTTGTGGCTCTCACGAGGTCATTAAGGTACTCCTCACGCAATTGGCGAACACCATCTTTCTGTGTAGCTGAGACACGTTTACTTTCAAGAATCTTGTCAACGGTTGCCTGCGACATGTTCCGCACGGCACGTGTCTCGTTCAAGATACCAGTGCCAAATAGGTCAGCCTCGTGGTCGCCATATCTGCGAATTGCGTCACGTATTACGTTATCCCCACTGTTACTATCCAACGCACGATAGATGTCTGCGTAACGTCCGCGGATGAGAGCCTCCCGCTCAGGGTCGTTATATGCTTCATTTTTAAGCACTTGCTCGAAGGTTTCGGTCGAGAAGTAGCGCGTAACTTCGGGGTTTGCCACGATTCTATCGTGGAGAATGGTCATTTCAGCCTGTGTCATCTTTTCAAGTCGCCTAATCTCATCCGGGCTTAGTTGTATGTTGCCATTCGCATCTCTCTCACCACTTCGTGTGATCATCCTCATGACATCACCGTAGGCAAGGTTGGTGAGTGCTGCCTTTTCCGCACCCGTGTACTCCTTACTGCCTCGCATACCGGAAAGTTGGCTCGATGAGAGTGCCTCCACAAACCGCCCTTCCCTGAAGAATCCTGGGCGGTTATCGCGAAGCCACTTGAGATCCTCCTGGCTCATACCCTGAACCGTACGTCTGTTTGCCGTCTGGTCAAGAGTACCACCCTCGAAGAGTGCCTCAGCTGCTGCGAGCTGCTGTTGGCGGCTGAGTGTTGTCTCAAGCTCCTGGGTTCTACCACGATTCGCTTCTGTGCCACGCTTCATGCGATCACGGTATCCCTTCGCCTGCGATTCAACACCTCGTTGCACCGCTCGACCCACAGCACTTCGCTCTATGAAGCGACCAAACGCTGCGCGTGTGCCACCAGAGTATTCGTTGGTGTTCGGGTCACGGGCAAAGTGTCGTGCAGCGGCATTCATGTTCGCCTTGCTCAGTCTATCAGCCGCCCAACCGTATGTACGGTCACGGAACCATCGCCCCGATGCTGCTGCGCCGTGGCCAACCTTGCTTCCCGTCCACTTTGCCACGCGCCCTGTCTTGCGTCCTGTCCACCGAGCGGTCTTGTTCACACCCTTCTTCCACATCCCCATTGCACTCGCCGACATACTCCCCCCAACTTCCCGCGCGACCGAGAGCGAGAGAATCAGAAAGCCGGTCATGAGGACGAGGTAAAAGACGATCATGGTCGAGTTGGGGTCCCCGACGTCCGCGACGTTGGACAGGACGTTTTTTTCACCGCCGCCGAAGAGCGCCATCATGCTCTCCGCGATCTTGTACACGACGTACCACATGAGCATGAGGACCGGCGCCACGAACGATTGTGCCATGAGTGTGCTCCACCACTTCCTCCCCCAGTCGAAGACCTCGGTGAGGTACGACACGAATGCGACCGGTGAGAGGACGATGAGCATGATGAGCACGAGGAAGCGGCTCATGAGGATGAACGCCCCCGCGCCGAATACAAAGGTGAGCACGAGGAAGAAGATCGCGGCGACGATCGAGACATTGCCGATTGCAAAAGCTCTTTGCTCTACGTTCTCATTCTTTTTATAGTCGGTTTTGAACACCGTGACGACCTTCGATATATTGAAGAATGCCCCAGCGATGCCGTTCGCGAGGCACTCTTTCGCATTCGCATCCAACTTCCCCTCGATCGGCTTATCACATCCCACCCCCCCATTCGATGAGCTCTGCTGGAGGAGCATTGCATAGATCTGCACCGTCGCGAGGTTCGAGATGTCAATGATGACCTTCGTCACGGTGATGCTGAAGTTGACGAGGAGTGCGGCGAAGAGCACCTTGCCGAGCATCTGCTTCGAGCCAAACTTACTCGAGCCAACGATGATCGAGATACCGACGAAGATGGTGAGGAAGACGAGGAAGACGTTTGCGATGTCGCGGAGGAGCATCCAGGTGGTCGTGATACCGATGAGGTTCCCTACGACGACCCCCATGCTCACGACGAGCTCCATGACGACGTAGTTGAGCACGTACCCCGCGATGCCGGATACCCACATGCAGAAGATCATGAAGCGGTATAGGACGTACCCGTAGCAGCCCTTGAACGTGGTATCGGTGAAGCTGCCGCTATTGAAGCAGCCGAATTCCGGCATGTTGTCCCCTGCCGTCTTGGCGGCAGCGCCAGAAGCATTTGCCTGCGGATTGTTGGAAACCGGTGGAGTATTGCTCTGTGTCGGCGGTGTCGCTTGTGCAGCAGCAGTGTGGGGCGCGAGCGTTCCCCCCACACCCACCGACACTACCGCGATGAGGAGGGCGGTAAGGGTGCGGAGGAATCGTTGCGGTGTGGGGAGGCGTAGCATGGTATGTTTAGGGGCGATCCTTCGCCCGGCTTGGTGCAGTGGGTAGCTCCGCATCTGCCACGCACCTTCTTACTGTAGAGCTGCTGGTACGACGCCTGTGGTGAGGCGATGATGGAAGCGGTGCGACATGGGCACCACAGATAGCCGCACCTACGCGGCACCTCGCGGCAGCTGTCCCCAGCCATCCCATACGTTACAGTATACGACGGTCTGTGGATAAACCTAGGGACAAGAGGTGGGTAGTCTGTGGATTGTGTCGGGCTACGGTGCCCCAACAGGCAGTATGGATTCGCAGTGCATACCGTCGGCTGCAAGGCGGTACCCAGCTGCGCAGTAGTATTCGCAAGGTTCCGAAGTGTTAGGCACGTGGTAGTGGTACGCTTGCGTCTGGTCTTGTGACGGGACTACCGAATCGCCATCATAGAGAAGTGCGTGCGGGGGAATCGAGCCGGTACAGGTGCCAGGTCCATCCTGTTGATCTCCCTCCACCATTACAGAGGCGTGTGCAATGAGGTTGTGATAGGTGAGAGTAAACAGTGACGAACCTGGTTGTAGGCCACGGATATCACCATCTACAGGGCCTGGGTGACTGGGGTTTTCCGGCACATTTTCGTAGCTCACTACAAGTGGATCCGAATTGGTAAGGGTATGGCCAGGCATATAGACAGTTACATCTGGCCCGTGGTTTTCAATACCGTCACAGGTGAGTGGGGTAGGCGAACCAGGTCCTCGATAGTACCCACGGAGCATGCCGTTGCTGCCTACCCCAAGCATCACAACCTTCGAAGGCTGGAGTTGTAGCGCGCTGGAGCCGCACAGTACGAGGGAACCTGCAGATTCCGGTGTCGGTCTTGCACAAGTACTCCCGTTCCAAGCTTGAAACGGAGGGCAATCACCCGCCTCAGCGAGTCGTGCGGTGATATTGGTACTTGCATTCTTGTAGGACACGGTGATCACACTCGATCCACCCTGTTCTGGCGGTGACCAATGTACCGCACCCGCTGACGCTGTTGACTGGATCCCCACGAGACAGCGAGATGCGTTGCGATACAACCCACCAAGGCAGTGTTCAAGATCAGTTGCAAAACTGAGGGTAATAACATCGGGATTACTCGATGTCCAATAGTCCGCACCGAATACGTACTCATCCCCAGCCTGACTCTCGATATTTTCGCATGTTATGGGATCTCCCTGTGCTCGATACCATGCGACCAAAACATCACTTATCCACACCAAAAAGGGGTTTCTGTACTCCTCACTATGTATGGTGTCTCCGAACCCACAAATAACCATGGAAGGGCCGTCTTGTGGTGGTGGTGGCGGTGGTGGTGGGGTCTCCTTCATCGTCAATGGCTCAACCTCGACCGTAAAGACACCCGCATTCGGAACCTCACCCTGCTCGATACCCGTGCCGATCCTGAGTGCACGTGCCTGATCCCCCACGTATATCACAAACTCGTAGTCGTTCTCACTCGAGTACTCGGGGGTTACTGTAGTGAACCCCACTCCCTCTACGAAGAGTATGTAGGTCTTGATCGGCACGCCACCGCTCCTGTACGAGGTTGTGGTCGAGTACGAAAGGTGGGCCCCGGCATGACTTGGTGGGGTACTGCTCTCGAGAAGTTCCCGTGTCACCGTGTAGTAGAATGCATCATTCTCTGAAAATGCGGCATGGCTTCCACTACCTGCCCCGGTCACCCGCACCCGCACGTAGCCACTGTAGGTCGCCGCGGTTCTACCGGTCGTAATGTCGTTGAAGGAAGCGGCAAGCACCTCCGTCGGCCCAGCACTCTCGAAGCAGTCAAAGATGTGTACACCACAGTCCTGCTCCCCTCCCCCTCCTGGAGGTGTGGGCGGAGGTGTTGGCTTAACGATCTCACCCTCCCACCCCTCGGCACCCGGGTGCGTCTGCCAGTCGGTTGACGTCGCCGCCATTGCTGCGTTCCAGTAGTCGGTGTCCTTCCCCCCAGAGCCAAGTCCGAGGAGCCCCTCCTGCGCGGTGGTGAGCACCTTCTCGACGAGCGCCGCGAGGAGCGCATTGATGATCTCCCCCAGCTCGTCGGCGACGGTGAGCTCCTCAAGCGCCCCTCCCGACCACTTATTGACCTGCTCGGATATGTACTCGCCGGGGGTGCAGGTGTACTCGTCGTCGTTCGTCTTCGAGTCTCCATCCATGTCGCAGCGCTGGGAGAGCCAGCCCTTGCCCCAGTTCGTGAGGTTCACCTCATAGCTCTGTGCCGCGCCCGACCGCTTCGCCGCTTCCGACTGGAGGGAGAAGTACGTGCCGTAGGGGTTGTTCATGTCGTTCGTCATCGCCATGAGCGCAGGTATGCCGCCCTCGGCGAAGTGGAAGTTCCCGCCGACGAACTTCTTGTACTTGTTGCCGAAGTCCACCTCCCCCTGCACATTGACCTCGACGCCCTTCGAGAAGACCTTGTCGAGGCTACAGGAGAGCATCCCGAGATTATTCTTCTGGCCGAATACGTCGAATGCGAAACTGAATATGATGTCAATACGGAAGGGGCTACAGAGGAGCTTGTCGAGCCCCTCATTGAAGAGGAATGCGGATACGGTGTTCAGCATGACACCCTTGAAGAAAGCGTGCGGGTCGGTCACGAACGCCGGTGAGCCCTTGAAGCCGCCGCGGATCCACGAAATGATGCTCTTGGTGATGGATTTGATCACCACCTCTTTGATGATCCAGAAAATGGTATCTATGACGCACTCCTTGATGGTGTTTTCCCACGTAGAAGCGGCAGTAGAACCCGTATTGATGTTTGTGGTAAAGGGGAAAACTGGCACAGCAAGGGTAGCTTCAGCGGCAGTCCCAGCGATCCCAAACAAGGCCGCTATTGCTGTGGCAAGCCCGCACGTTGCTTCCGCCGTCCGTACCGGCTGCATCCCGAGGTACGCCGACGGTGCGACGACCGTGATGGCGAGGAGGAGGGCAGTAAGGGTGCGGAGGAGGGGGGTCATGGGGTGAGCGCCTAATCACGACGCACTCAGTAGTCCAAGAGTTGTACCCGACATATATCGGTACTGCCACAGGTTTGTTGTGGTCTGAAACTCAGGTAAAGTTGGGTATTTTCCGGGACGACACAGTACCCTTCGCACGGGTTGATGGTTCCTCCGGTAGGTAGTGTAGTGGGGCATGAGTTCGTGCGTGCTATATCAATAGTGAACCCGTTTTCAGGGCCAATCTGACAGTGTGGATCAGAAGCAGTTATTTCCCCTGGTGTTGTCGTCACCGCTCCCTGCGCCACACCTCCGCCGGAAGTCTCTCCTGCCTCGGCGCGGTCAATCTTGTACCTATCTGTATTGTTTTGATCCGGAACCTTGCCAAGGTGTGATGATGGAAATGTAATTCGTGCAGCATACGTTGTACCTGACTGTAGACTTCCGTTATGTCCACAACCGGTTGTTTGCCAGTCCTCACCATTGATGCACCCGGGAACGAACAGTCGATTGCTTGTGGGGGAGAGATCAAACACAATTACATTTTGTTGTCCCGGTGGGCTCCACACCCCGCTGCCCGGGTCGCCTGTGCCGCCAGTATCATCGTCATCCCCTTCCCCGCCATCCTCCACCTCCTTCATCGTCAATGGCTCAACCTCGACCGTAAAGACACCCGCATTCGGAACCTCACCCTGCTCGATACCCGTGCCGATCCTGAGTGCACGTGCCTGATCCCCCACGTATATCACAAACTCGTAGTCGTTCTCACTCGAGTACTCGGGGGTTACTGTAGTGAACCCCACTCCCTCTACGAAGAGTATGTAGGTCTTGATCGGCACGCCACCGCTCCTGTACGAGGTTGTGGTCGAGTACGAAAGGTGGGCCCCGGCATGACTTGGTGGGGTACTGCTCTCGAGAAGTTCCCGTGTCACCGTGTAGTAGAATGCATCATTCTCTGAAAATGCGGCATGGCTTCCACTACCTGCCCCGGTCACCCGCACCCGCACGTAGCCACTGTAGGTCGCCGCGGTTCTACCGGTCGTAATGTCGTTGAAGGAAGCGGCAAGCACCTCCGTCGGCCCAGCACTCTCGAAGCAGTCAAAGATGTGTACACCACAGTCCTGCTCCCCTCCCCCTCCTGGAGGTGTGGGCGGAGGTGTTGGCTTAACGATCTCACCCTCCCACCCCTCGGCACCCGGGTGCGTCTGCCAGTCGGTTGACGTCGCCGCCATTGCTGCGTTCCAGTAGTCGGTGTCCTTCCCCCCAGAGCCAAGTCCGAGGAGCCCCTCCTGCGCGGTGGTGAGCACCTTCTCGACGAGCGCCGCGAGGAGCGCATTGATGATCTCCCCCAGCTCGTCGGCGACGGTGAGCTCCTCAAGCGCCCCTCCCGACCACTTATTGACCTGCTCGGATATGTACTCGCCGGGGGTGCAGGTGTACTCGTCGTCGTTCGTCTTCGAGTCTCCATCCATGTCGCAGCGCTGGGAGAGCCAGCCCTTGCCCCAGTTCGTGAGGTTCACCTCATAGCTCTGTGCCGCGCCCGACCGCTTCGCCGCTTCCGACTGGAGGGAGAAGTACGTGCCGTAGGGGTTGTTCATGTCGTTCGTCATCGCCATGAGCGCAGGTATGCCGCCCTCGGCGAAGTGGAAGTTCCCGCCGACGAACTTCTTGTACTTGTTGCCGAAGTCCACCTCCCCCTGCACATTGACCTCGACGCCCTTCGAGAAGACCTTGTCGAGGCTACAGGAGAGCATCCCGAGATTATTCTTCTGGCCGAATACGTCGAATGCGAAACTGAATATGATGTCAATACGGAAGGGGCTACAGAGGAGCTTGTCGAGCCCCTCATTGAAGAGGAATGCGGATACGGTGTTCAGCATGACACCCTTGAAGAAAGCGTGCGGGTCGGTCACGAACGCCGGTGAGCCCTTGAAGCCGCCGCGGATCCACGAAATGATGCTCTTGGTGATGGATTTGATCACCACCTCTTTGATGATCCAGAAAATGGTATCTATGACGCACTCCTTGATGGTGTTTTCCCACGTAGAAGCGGCAGTAGAACCCGTATTGATGTTTGTGGTAAAGGGGAAAACTGGCACAGCAAGGGTAGCTTCAGCGGCAGTCCCAGCGATCCCAAACAAGGCCGCTATTGCTGTGGCAAGCCCGCACGTTGCTTCCGCCGTCCGTACCGGCTGCATCCCGAGGTACGCCGACGGTGCGACGACCGTGATGGCGAGGAGGAGGGCAGTAAGGGTGCGGAGGAGGGGGGTCATGGGGTGAGGTGGTTTGCTGCTATGTACGCCGTGATGTCGGTGTGTGCGGCGACGAGTCGCTTGCCGTACTCGATATACACACCGAGCGCTGCCGCGGCGCGGAGCGGGTCGTCCTCAAGGTGGGTGGCGCTGTCGAGGATGCCGACGAAGGCGACGAGGGCGCTGAGGTAGGCGGTCTGGAGCGCCACCGCATCGTCGGGTACGGGCGCGTGCTTGAGTGTCTCGATGTGCGCGGAGTACACCCGCACTGTGGTACGGAGCTTCTCGAGCGCTTGCGTGCGGTCCCCGCCCTGGCTTATCTCCATGAGCGCTTCATTCTCATTGGGTGCCTCGGTCGTCATCGCGCGGATCTCCCGCAGATAGGTTGCGATGTAGGCCTTCCGTGTCTCTGGTGTTGCGGGCACGACCGTGAGCCCTTGAGCATCGAACGAGGGGAGCGAGAGCCCCCTCGACGCTTGGGTGATGGCGCTGTCCACCATCTGCGCCTGCTCCGCGGAGGATGGCTTGCTGTTGGGGTCGCTCTGGAGCCGCGCCATGAAGGAGCTGAAGACGGTGCGAGAGAGCGCTTCGGTCGCGGTGAGGGGTGTCGAGGATGCCGTGGGCGAGCTGGTTCCCGTATCCTGTGCATACGCCCCCGCCCCCACGGTGAGCGGGTCGTGCCCTGTCCGCACCTCCTCACCATCGGTCTGCCCGTCGCCGTCGGTGTCGGGGAGTGCCGGGTTTGTGCCCCAGAGCGTCTCCTGCCAGTTGAGGAGGCTATCGCCGTCGCTGTCTTCCTCGAAGGGGGTTGAGGTTGCGAGTGCTACCGTGGCGGTCGGTTCCTCGGTGTTTTGTCGCTCCGCCGCGGGGTGGTCATACACGAGTCGTGAGGCGAGCACGACGAAGAGGAGCGCAAGCACACCAAACGCAACCGCTACCATGCGGTTCGCCGCAGCAGCCGACCCCAGTCGTCCCATGTCTCTAGTATACGACGATATGTGGATAAACCTAGGGACAGGAGGTGGGTAGCCTGTGGATTTTCGCCTACATGATATTATGTAGGTTTGCGGGTTGTGGCATGTTGTGTGTCGCTCCCGTGCTATACTCACTCGCATGGTGCGTGCCGTGCTCGTCTGTGTGTGCGTTGCTGGTGCCCTAGCGCTACACTTCCACGGTGCGCGTGTTGCGTACGCAGCCCCTCCCCCATCGTCCTTTTTTCGAGAGTTGTCCGTTGGAATGTACGGCGAGGACGTGCGTGCTCTGCAGCACATACTCAACCTAGACGAATCCACGAGAATACGCGGGTCTGGGGCTGGGTCACCGGGTAAGGAAACACAGTACTTTGGCGGCCTCACGCGCGACGCGCTGGTGCGGTTTCAAGAGAAGTACCGACGTGACATACTCACGCCATTTGGGCTCGTGTCGGGGACGGGGCGTGCAAATTGGCGCACACTCGCGGTGCTCGTGAGGGTTCGTAGCACACTCCAGGGTAGCGGGGCAAGCCAGGCGGTGAAGGGGGTCGTTGCGTCTAGTTCTAGAGACACTCTGACCCAGAAAGAGCCAGCGAAGACCTCTTCCCAAGGCGTATTCGACCCAAATCGCGAGAGCCGGATAGCAATGATCGCCGCCGTTGAGTATGTTGCAAGAAAGCAAGGGAAAACTAACAAGGAAATAGCACATTTGAAAGAGTTGGTGACGAAAAGTATGGCCACAAGCACCGATCTTAAGCGTGCTTTCGAGGATTTGGTAAGGAAAACTTCCGCGAAGTATAAAAAAGTGTCTCGTTCCGGCTTCCCAGCTTTTTTTGCACGTGTCGCCGGTTTTCTCGGGGAGTTGTTTATGCCTGAGCAAGCGTATGCCGGGTTGGGAACTCCGTTTGGGGGGCACCTTAAGGCGGCGGTCCCTTGTGCTTGCAGCGATACGTGGCTTATCACACTTGCCCCGCCACTCCCACCGTCGTTTGTTGTCCTGCTCTCCTACATACCCGAGACCCAGCTGTTCCTCTATGAAAACATACCGATGACCTCCGAACTGCTTGGGTTCTATGAACCGGGCGCCGGAATATGTCTTGAGCCGGGAACCCCTTGTGAACCAATACCGAACGAAGGTCTCATCTCACCTTTTGTCGGTTCATCGATGATGGGTTTCACTGATCCGTAGACAGTACCACCCCAATTACCCAGTGTTTCTGTGAAGACAGTGGCTATGTCGCAAGGCATAGCCACTGTTTTACGGTGAGTTCTTCCGGTCTCGAAGAGGGTGGGACGACACATCGGTCAAAAATATTGGCGGATAATGCTCCTTTTAAAGAAGTACCAATCTTTTTCCGTTTAGTTGAAAAAGCGAGATGTGCGAGCGTAAAGACGCGTTCTTCGCAGCGCTTGTCGGCGAACTTTTCTCTCGAAATTTCATGTATGGCGAGGATCGCGCTCTCGACTCTTGGTGGTGGTGAAAACGCCCCCGCCTTCACCACCCGCACAAGCTCCGGTGTGCCGTATGCTTTGACCGAGATCGAGAGAAGGCTCTCCTTTCCGTCGCGCGCCACGATGCGCTCCGCAACCTCCCTCTGTACGAGGAGCGCCATGGCGGAGGGCTGGTGTGCTGTAGAGAGGAAGGTGCGGATGAGGTAGCCCGTAAGGTAGTAGGGGATGTTAGCGACAAGCACGTAGTTTTCAGGTTTCAGTCCTGGGTGCGAAGACGGATCGAAGCCGCGAATATCCTCATTGAGGAGCGACAGCGTACCGTTCGCTAGTTCCGTGGCAAACGTCACGCGGAGCTCGGCGGCGAGGGTCGGGTCCTTCTCGACCGCGAGCACCTTCCCTGCACGTTTGAGGAGTTCGCGGGTGAGGATACCGTGGCCCGGGCCTATTTCGAGCACAGTATCCTTTGTGGTAAGGGGTAGCGCGTCGGCAACCCACCCGGCTACCTCCGGCCGCGTGAGGAAGTGCTGCCCCAGCCTTGCCCCCCGCCGTTTCCTCGGTGCACGTGCTACCCCGTCGCTCCTTTTCTCTTTTCTCTTTCCTCTTTTCTCTCGCATACTAATCCAAGTACACCACCTTCCCCCGCGGGGCCGCCCGCTCCTCTGCGAGGTACTCCTCGGGGATATCGAGGATGAAGCGCGATGGAGCGGTGTGGGTGAGGGTGCCGAACACGGTGCGGGTGAGTGCGTAGGAGAGGTGTACCTGGTGCTGGGCTCGGGTGAGGGCAACGTAGAAGAGTCGCCGCTCCTCCTCGACGTCGTGGGCACCCCTATCATCCTGCCGCTCGTGGGGGAAGAGGCCATCCTCGAGGCCGGTGATGAAGACGTGTGAGAATTCAAGGCCCTTCGACGCATGGACGGTCATGAGTGCTACAGCGCCCTGCTGCTCGGTATGATCAAGCTCGTCCTGGTCGGTGGCGAGCGATGCGTCTTCGATGAGGCGCAGGACCCCCTCCGGAGCAGGAAGCGAGTCGTAGCGTGTTGCGGCGAGGGAGACGAGCTCCTCGACGTTTTGCTTCCGCTCAATATCCTCGTCGAGGTCGCTACGGAAGCTCGCCCCGATGCCGGAGCGTTCTATGGCGTACGCAACCGCTTCGCGCGTTGGTTTTTCCGCCACCACACGAGCGATATCATCGAGTATGACGAAAAAATCGTCAATCCTTTTCTGCATGGCAGGGGTGAGGGCGCTCCGATCCCCGCCGAACCAGCGCTCCACAGTCGTCTTCCCAATACCGCGCTGTGGCTCGTTGATGGCGCGGCGGAGGTCCGTTTCGCTCTCGCGGTTGAGCGCGCCACGGAGGTAGGCGAGCACGTCGCGCACCTCCTTGCGGTCGAAGAATCGGGTGCCGAGCACGCGGTACGGTACCCCGGCGGCTAAGCATGCATCCTCAAGCACGCGCGACTGAAAGTTGGCGCGGTAGAGCACCGCAATGTCGTGGTACGGTACGCCCTGCGCCGCTTGCGCGGCAATTGCTTCGACGACTTGGAGCGCCTCGTCCCGCTCATGGTATGCGGGGGTGAGCGAAACCGGTTCGCCGATGTCGTTCTCGGTGAAGAGCGTTTTGTCTCGTCGGCGCACGTTGCGCTGGATGATATGATTACTCACCGCCACGATGGTCTTCGTGGACCGGTAGTTCTGCTCGAGTTTGAGCACCGTCGCATCGGGAAAATGTGTTTCAAATGCGAGGATATTCTCGATCGTTGCCCCCCGAAACGTGTACACATTCTGGTCCACGTCGCCGACGCAGAAGATGTTGCGCGTTTCCCCCGCTATACTCCGTGCTATGTCGTACTGTACGCGGTTTGTGTCCTGGTACTCGTCTACGTGGAGGTAGCACCAACGCCGCTCGAGCACATCTCGCACGTCGGTGTGGAGGAGTTCGTTAGTGCGGAGGAGGAGGTCGTCGAAGTCGAGGGCATGCTCCTGTGCGAGGAGGGTGTCGTACCGCTGCCAGATGCTCCCGACGGTGCCAGGGAACCATGCATTACCTGCCTTTTCCTGGTATGCGGCGCACGAAAGCCCATCGCTCTTGGCGCGCGATATGGTGCTAAGTACCACGCGTGGCTCGAACCGCTTGTCATCCTCGCCGACCTCGCGTGTCGCGCGCTTGATCGTGCGGAGCGAGTCTGCGCGGTCAAGGATGGTGAAGGAGCGTGGTATGCCGATGCGGTGCCCATACGTACGGAGAAGCTGTGCACAGAGTGCGTGGAAGGTGGTGACGGTCGGTCCCTCATCGGCGAGAAGGTTGTGTGCCGCAAGGAGTGCCAGAATACGCTCACGCATCTCTCGGGCCGCTTTGTTGGTGAAGGTGATAGCGAGGATGCTCCGGGGAGCCACCCCACCCTTGACCAGATGCACGATACGATGCGCGATGGTCTTCGTCTTCCCCGCCCCCGCCCCCGCAAGGACGAGCACCGGGCCATCCGTAGCGCATACCGCCATTTTTTGGGCTTCATTGAGCCCTGCAAGGTGATCCATATCTGCCTATGATACCACACCCTTCTCATGGGCGGTTTGCAGGTGCCCGCTATCCACACCCCACCTTGACGCTTGGGGTGTGGTCGCTATGATGCAACTATCGCCGAATTGCCCGCATTGCTGCGCGCCGAGCACCCGCTCGGTTTCTGCTGCCGGAAGCATGACCACAGAACGTGCGTATACCAAGTACGAGCTCCCAGGACCCCGACGGTAGGATGTATCGTCCGAGCATCCGTTGGGCGACAGATAGGGTACAGCGTGTGTACGTGGCGGTCGTCGTAGCGGCCTTTCTTGGTGTCGCCGCGTGTAGTGTGTGGTGGGAGCAGCCGCGTGCGGCTCTCGCCGAGCGAGGTGTGCCCGTGCGGGCTGCGACAGCAACACCAGCAACCACCGAGACTGTCGGAGTTCTCCGTGCACAGGGATCGCTCGACCCCGGGTCGCTTGGCGGTGGCGATGTCGTCGTAGTTGATGGTACCGCACTCCGCTCTGATGCAAGCCCCTTTGAGGAGGGTGAAGAGGTAGAGGCTGTACATAGCATCACGTGGTATGTGGTGAAGGAGGGAGACTCGCTCTCACAGGTTGCGGCTATGTTTGGGGTTTCTGCAAACACCATTGTGTGGGCAAACGAGCTCTCCTCCCGCAACGACCTACACCCCGGCATGCGCCTGCTCATCTTGCCCATTGATGGGGTGCAGCACACCGTCGCTTCTGGGGATACGCTCGAGCGCATTGCGAAACGGTATGGCGGCGACGCGGAAGAAATCCGCTCCTACAACGACCTTGTGGGAGGAGAGCTCGCCCTTGGTATGGTGCTCACTGTGCCGGGAGGGGAAATACCCGCGCCGCGCACCGTGGCGGCGCCGAAAGCCCGCCTGGTGCGCGGTGGTGGCGCTGCTATTCCCGGGTACTTTTTCCACCCCCTGCCTGGCAGCGTACGCACGCAAGGCCTCCACGGCTTCAATGGCATTGACTTCGCTGCTCCAGAGGGCACACCCATCCTTGCTGCAGCGGCGGGTACGGTGATTGTGCTCAAGTCCGGGGGGTGGAACGGTGGCTACGGCACATACCTCGTGGTGAGCCATCCAAACGGTACCGAGACGCTCTACGCCCACCTCTCCGGTGTTGCGGTTGCGGCTGGCGACCAGGTAGCGCAGGGCGAGGCGATAGGCTACGTCGGGTCAACCGGTCGTTCAACCGGCAACCATCTCCATTTTGAGATTCGCGGCGCAGCGAATCCGTTCTAGCGCGCAGCCCCGCCAGGCAGCGGGGCTTGATCGCACTCGTATGCACCTCTACCCAGAGGCCCCCTGCTTGCACCTCACGATTCCCTATCGAGCAAACTCAATGGCCCTGCTCTCGCGGATGACCGCAATCTTGATCTCGCCGGGGTACTTGAGCTCCTGCTCAACACGCGTTGCTATGTTGCGTGCTATTTCCCGCGCCTCAAGGTCGCCAACCTCCTCGGGACGTACAAATATACGCACCTCCCGCCCCGCAGCGATAGCGTAGCTTTTCTCGATACCCGGGAAGCTGTTTGCAATATCTTCGAGCTCCTGGAGCCTCTTGAGGTAGTGTTCGACTGAGTCACGGCGGGCGCCCGGTCGGCCGCCTGAAATTGCGTCTGCAACCTGCACGATAATGCTTTCCGGTGTCTCGTACGGGTACTCCTCGTGATGGCTTTGCATCGCTTTGATGATGCGCTCATCGACGCCGAACTTCTGGAGGATCCTGCGTCCAATCTCGACGTGTGTACCCTGTACGTCGTGGTCAACCGCCTTGCCGATATCGTGCACGAGTGCCCCCGCACGGGCGATGTGGACATCCGCACCGAGCTCTTCAGCGAGCATGCCGGATATGTGAGCCATCTCGATGGAGTGCTGGAGCACGTTCTGGCCGTAGGAGGTCCTAAAGTGGAGCCTGCCGAGGATCATGAGGACGCGGTTGTCAATGTTGAGTACGCCCGCTTCATAGGCTGCTTGCTCGCCCTTCTCCTTGATGATCCGGTGGATCTCGTCGGTCGCCTTTTGCACCATCTCCTCTATCTTTGCCGGCTGTATCCTGCCATCGAGAATGAGGTTTTCGAGTGCGACGCGCGCTATCTGGCGACGCACGGGGTCAAAACAGGAAAGGGTGATGAGGCCGGGCGTGTCGTCAACGAGCACGTCCACGCCGGTTACGCGCTCGAAGGCACGGATATTGCGCCCCTCCTTTCCAATGATCTTCCCCTTGATCTCTTCGCTCGGGAGAGCGATGGAGGTGGTAAGCACATCGGTGGTGACTGCGTTGCCGAGCCGGTGGATCGCGGTCGTCAGTATCTCCTGCGCCTTACGCTCGAGGCGCTCGCGCCCGTGCTGCTCAAGCTTCTGCATCCGCACCACCATGTCCTCATTGCTTTCCCGCTCTAGGCGCGCCATGAGCTCACCTCGTGCGTCTTCTCGTGAGAGGTGTGCGACGCGCTCGAGCTCATGCTCAGTCTTTGTTTTGAGTTCGTCAACACGCGCCTTGACCGCATGGACCTCCTCGATTTTGTGCTTCACGTGCTCCACCTCGCTGTCGAGGTCTGCCTGACGCTTGTCGAGGAATGCCTCGCGGTCAAGAAGGCGCACCTCTGCCTTTTTGGTAAATTCCTCGCGCTCCTTTACTTCCTTCTCTGCCTCTCGCTTCCTTGCCGCTATACCTCGCTCCGCCTCATCCTCAAGGCCGCGGGCACGCTCCTTCGCCTCGAGGAGGAGCTGCTTGATCTCAAGCTCAAGAGAGCCCTTTTTCCCAGCAGAAATAATGTAGCGTAGGTAGTACCCACCAGCGATGCCGGCACCCACTGCGAGCACCGCAGCGCCAATAGCTATGAGTAATGACATAGTGCGACAGAGAGCGTCGTCGCAATAAACCTCACGCGAGCGTGCTGTGCGCCTCAGGCTGTTGTGGTATCCCCTTCCCGCTTGTGCATGACCTGCTCAGTGCGAAGTGTGTGCGTCCGACGCCCATAGTTATTCAATAAGCACCCACCGTATCGTGTTGCTCATTGATACTAGCAGCAATTTGCTCGCGACGCAAAACCGGTCGAGGTAACTATTCACCTATTCTCAGCACCGCATGATTCAATCGTCTGTACACAAACATGGGGTTTCTTCGTCTTTGCGAGCCCGCAGGCGAAGCAAACCAGGTCTGGATCGCTTCGCCTGCGGTCATCCCCGCAGCAGGCGGGGGGCTCGCGATGACGACCAGAGCAGCCATACTGTTGCTACAGTGCTGGGAATAATAGTTACCGGCTGAGAGGCAACTAGGCGTACTACTCCGCCCCCGTAGTTGTTGCGTGTGTACTGCTAACGGTAAATGGTGTAGTGGCGCCGTTGAGGAGCACTTCGACGAGCTCGGCATGTGCCGGTGTTTCGGTCGCAACCTCAAACGGTACCCCCGATACGCATGCATCTGTGGATGTACCCGTGTCGGTGGTGATCGAGAGCACGAACGCGGGCGTGCTTGTTGCTGCTGGTACAAGGTTGGCGGTGGTGGTAGCACATTCCGTGGCGAGTGTACCGCGATACGTCTGCACACCGTGCTCGTACGTCGCCTCTATCGTAAGCGGCGTCCCGGTTCCCGAACCCTGTTCAGTACCGCTTGCCACTTCCCCACCCTCAACAGTCTCCGCCTTACTGGTGGTGCCCACAAGCTGTAGCCGTGCCTGAGTAACGTACGCACGAGCTGCCTCAAGCCGCTCCTGTGCCTCGGTGTAATCATCGAGCGTGAGGGCGACCTCGCCGCGTAGGAGGTGTGCCGTTGCGTCTTTGATGAGGTCTCGTACCTGGATCGCTTGCGGGTCGCTCGATGTTCCGACACTCGCAAGCTGCTGCGTGGTCCGGATAGAGTCTGCCACCTCGGTATGGAGCGCGCCCACGTCCTCGGTGGGGGTAGTGTCCGTCGCATAGTCTGTGTCCATGTCCGTTGGTACGCGCACCGAGTCGGGGAGGATGGTGATGGCAAAGATGTTTGATGCTTGGAGTACCTGGACCAAGCTCTGGAACTCATCCCCTGCGGCACGGAACGCGCTGTATGCTGCGCGGGTATCGCCACGGTCTGCTGCAGTACTTCCCGTGTCCAGGTACGCTGTTCCCCGTGCGAGCTGGTCACGAGCCTGTCCCGCAAGCTCTGATGCCGGGTCGAGCGCTTCAAGTCTGAGTGTTGCGGTCTGCTGGAGCGTTGCTGCTCGCTCACGTGCGCGCTCAAGCCCTTCCCGCAAAGCCTCTGGCGTATCTACCTCCGATGTTTTGCCCCCACCCGTAGCTGATGATGTGCTGGTGGGGAGTAGCTCGTCTGTTGCTGTTGCAAATGCTGGATCTGCCACGGCGAGTTGCTGCTCAACAGACTTACGTACGTCTCCAGCCTCTGATGCCATGCTGTGGACGTGCTCCACGAGGGTGCGGGCTGGGGCAGCCACGCCGCTACCCTCGTCGGTTGCCTCGACGACGATACGCGCAAGTACCGCTTCATGGGTGTCGAGCGATTGCTCGAGATCTGTCGACACCTCGGCAGCGAGTACGGGGTCGGTGCGTTCGAGCTCGCGCACGGTTTCAACTACTGCGTTCGTGTGCTTCTCGAGGAGCTGTGTCACCTCGTTTTGGCGCTCGGTATCGAGCCGTCCCTGGAGTGCAAGCTGCCCAGCCTCCTCGAGACGACGCTCTGCACGCTCTTGTTCCCACGCAGCGCGTGACTCGGTACCGACCGTAAGTGCGCCACGGATCTCTTCGTTTACATTCACCTTGACGGGGTACAGGAGGTCGCCCGGCAGCGAGGTGGTCGCCGCGGAGGTAACGCCGTACATGCCCATACTCACCATGCTTGCAATGAGGAGGGCGCCGGTTGCGTACCGATACCCCAGGGCTTGCCGCAGGCCCCGGAGGATGTGCACCATCCGCAGCTGCTCGCGGTAGTGGTGTGTGCGGATTGGCTGGTAGGCCACATACGTCTGCACCTGGCTGCGTAGGTCAGCACGCTCCTCGTTGGTGAGGCGTACGTGAGCCGTTGCGTTCTGGAGTTGTCTCGTGAATGATTGCATGGTTATTCTCAGTCTTCCGTACGGTACGTGCGGGTTGTGTCGATGTTGTGTGCGAGCCACTTGATCCCTCGATGGATGCGCACCGATACGTTGTTTACCGACTCTCCGAGCAGCTCCGCTATTTCCGCTGGCATGAGGCCATCCATGTAGCGCATGACGATCACCTCTCGGTACGCGTGGGGCATGTGGGTGAGGAGCTTGGGGACCTGTGTCGCGTCGAGCGAAAGCTCGAGTTCTTCGCGACTTCCTGCGACAAGCTCGGGAAACGCTGCCTCGGGCACGTCGTGCTCATCAAGGAGTGCGTCGAGCGACTCATGCTTCTTTTTGCGGTACCAATCGATGATCAAGCGGTTGAGTGTCCGGTATAGGAAAGGTTTGAAGTCGTCAACACGATTCCCCCTTGTTACATAGTCCCACGTCCGCATGAATGCATCCGCAACAAGATCCTTTGCTTGCTCACGGTCGGCTACTCGGAAGTAGCAATGGCGAAACAACGCATCGGCGTACTCATCAAATGCTTTCAGGAAGGCGTCCTCTTGACCCATGCCCGCTCGTCCATTGTGACGTTCCATAGGTTTAACTCTTTCAACGTAGCCAGGGGGCAGCACGTCTGTAGTTTCTGAGACGCCGCGTGTTCTCCATCAGTGCGGCTCGTGTGGCGACCACGCACCGTGCGTCATAGACGTACGCAAGTCGGGGTGCCGAGAATCGAACTCGGATCGCGCGGTCCCAAACCGCGTATACTACCACTGTACTACACCCCGTTATAGCCACAATCTACCATTTTTAGGTCACCATTACCATGGTGACCTGCACTGCGGGATATGCACCCGGTTCACAAGAGCACGTCGTGTACCCATCGTACCCGTGCCCGCCGAATCCCCTCGTTTATGAGGACCACCGCGAGGTCTGCTGTCCAGGGTTGCGTCGAGGGCATCCGTCTTTCGGCGAGGTAGGTCTGCACAGCGCGCGCCATGCGTGCACGTTTCGTTGCGTGCAGGTGATCCTCAGGGCGGTAGATGTCGCTGCCGGGTATCGGCCACGGTCCGTGCCACGACCCCGCTTTGACCTCTACGAAGTGTAGAACCTCGTCCTTTTCAGCAACAATATCGAGTTCTCCCCATGGTTTGCGGTAGTTTGTGGCGATAATGCGGAACCCGAGGGTCTCGAGCCGTTTTGCAGCGATCTGCTCTCCAAGGAGTCCTATACCAATGTGGCGTGGTTGAGCCATATTCACCAACGACACCTGTCCTTTATCCCCATATACACAGAGTTATCCACAACAAAGAGCGGCCCGTGAGAGCCGCTCTTTGTTGTGGTGCGGGTAGGGAGAATCGAACTCCCGTCTGCTCCATGGCAAGGAGCCATCCTACCACTAAACGATACCCGCCCCTCCAGCAGAGCCATCATAGCGGGTGTCGTGCGGTATGTCCAGCCTCGCTGTGGGCACTCCATGCGCCAAGGCGAACACTCCAGCCTGTCTCGCATGCTATGGTGAGGAGGTGAGAGATTACTTCGACGTCGGTCGTCTGCGTGAGTACCCGTACGGCATGTTCGTTGTAGGTGAGTACGGTGTCTCGAAATACAAGCACATCCCACTCTGTGGCGCAGTACGAAGACGGCACAATGTTGAGGAGTACCTGCGACAGGTCGGCAGCAGTGTGTGGGGCGCTGCTGCGGAGCGCGTCCGCGGTGTGTGTGCAAAGCAGCGCCTCAAGTTTCACTCTCCACTGCACTGCTCTCACCAACACCCCAAACACCACCTGGGCTCGTGTGCCCGCATCACCTCGCACTCCTCGCAGGAGTATACGAGCCCGCTCACCAGCATGTCGCTCGAATTCTCGGTCAAGTGTTGAAGAGAGTTGCGCAGGGGTGATTGTGTGCCCAGGTAGAGCATCAACCGCCATCTCATCCCTATCCTGCTGTGGTTCTTCGCTTGGGTCAGTGCGAAGCCGCGCACTGACCGACGTGAGTGTATCGGCGAGGTGGTTGAGCGGCACGCTGTACTCGAGGTGTCCACCGATCTTAGTGCAGTGTACGAGGCCCTGCACCGTAAGTCGTCGAACAATCGCGTCAACTGTGGTTCGTGAGAGTCCTGCACGCTGCGCAACTCTCGTCATATTCATGCGCCCAAACGTTGCGAGCGCCACGAATACGCGTACCTCGCGCTCGTTGAGGCCGAGGAGACTGAGCTGGTCAAGAAGGAACACCATGCCACCAGTATACCCATGACGATTCTTTCGTCAAAAATAGGTATCGGGATACACTAGTGTCCAACAAAAATCTCACCACCCGAGCTTTAACTGCGGATCCGGGGG
>CAZMPG010000002.1:0-1723 GCA_964568345.1 uncultured Candidatus Saccharibacteria bacterium
GGACGACGACATGTTTATCAACAGCCATTTACACAAAAGTACTTGCACACTCGATTTCTTCGAAGATGTCCACGATGCCGCATTGCTCGAGAGTCGGCAGTGCGAGCTCCTCCCGTGCGGCGGTGAGGAGGTGGACGCCGATACCGCGCGTGCGGAGTGCGACGATGCCCCTTACCACCCCCTCGGTGAGGGGCGGTATGCCGCTCCGGCGGTATGCCGGTATGAAGATCTCGTGGATTTTGTCACGCCCGGCGTCTATCCCGTGCTGCTGGTAGAACTCGTGGTAATCGCCGGTGTGGGCAACCATCCGTACGCACATCTCAAGGGTGGGGCAGGGAATACCGTAGTGCTCGAACACCGCTCGGGTCGCTGCGTACGCGTGCGGCCAATCATTGAGCGCCGTCCCATTGAGGTCAACGAGGACCAGTCTTCTCATCGCATGTCTCCTGTGGTTGTTCTGGGGAGGATGGTACACGAGTACAGGGAAGGTGTACAGGAGAGAAAAAAGTGCAAAGAAAAAAGAGAAAAGAAACGAGCGACGAGCAGCGTAGTTTTCAGTTTTCAGATGAGGGTTTAGTACCAAGGTGCGAGTACTGTGGGTAGTACGTGAGTGAGTGCTGCGTAGCAATCGCACCACCCCTCCCGTGCCTTTTCTTTCCTCTTTTCTCTTGTCACCTATCAAACAGCGTCGCGAGGTACTCGTCGATATCGCGCTGCTCGAGGTCGTAGAAGTGCTTGTCGGTGCGGTGGAGGTAGCGGGCGAGATCGGTGCCGACGAAGCGCCAGTGCCACGGCTCATACGTGTAGTAGCTGTTCCCCTTCGGGTACGAGAGGACGAAACCGTACGTATACGCATGATCTTCGAGCCATCGGTACGCCTCGGTACCGTCGAAGCCGGCGAGGTTTTCCCCAAGCGCATCGGTCGTCACGTCAACCGTTGTGCCGAGCTGGTGCTCTGAGTACCCCTGGTCGGCGGAAAACTGATTTGCGCCAGAGCCGTACCGTACCGTGTACGCGCTCTTGAGTGCCATCTGCTCTGCAAACGACCGGTAGCCGGAGAGAATCGAGAGGTGCACGCCATCGCCATCGGCAGCTCTGAGGAGGTCGCGAAGGAAGGGCCACATGCTGGTCTCCACGGTGACCTCTTTGCCGTTCTTGTAGTCGTAAGCTTCGTCAATGACGGTAAGGTCGGCCGGCTTATAATTTTCATTGAGGAAGTAGATCTTCGAGTACTTCTGGAGAAGCTCTGGGTCGGTCGTCGTAAGCTTCGTGAGCGTCTCGACCGAGCCGCTCAGGTCGCCGACCTGCTCGTCGAACTTGCGGATGGTCTTCCCGGTGCGCTCCAGGTCGAGCTCGGTGCGGTACACGCGGTCGGCAAGCGACACCGCGGTGCTGTCGGTTGTGTCGAGGCGGGTGGTGAGCTCTGTTTTGAGGCTCCCGAGCGCCGCGGTCGTAGAGGCGAGCTCGGTGCGGAGCGCCGTGCGCTCGGCGACGTGCTCGTACGTGAGCCATCCGCTGAGTCCGAGTGCGGCGATACTTGCTAGAGAATGTGTCACCAACCATGGTGTCTGCTGGAGGGACATGGGGGTAGTGTAGCATGGCGGAGCGAAGAGTGATAAGCGATGAGTGAAGAGGAACGGCGAGTGAGCGAGTAACGAATTACCAGGCGACGGGTTGTGGATAGCAGGTTGCACACATCCACAGATGTTTAGTACCCTCGCTT
>CAZMPG010000002.1:1823-26475 GCA_964568345.1 uncultured Candidatus Saccharibacteria bacterium
ATCGCTTATCGCTTATCGCTTATCGCTTATCGCTTATCGCTTATCGCTTATCGCTTATCGCTCCCCTTGCTACGTAAAAACCGGACAGTAGGTGTCCGGTTTTTTGCCGCCTGGAGGCGAAACTATGTATGTGTTTTTGTTGTGTAGTTTTGCCTGGCCGTGGCGGCCAAGGGTCAGTTAGAAGGTTCCGGAAATGCGTGGCATTGTCGCGACACGTGGTGCCCCGCTGATCTCTCTTTGTTGTGCAGCGACTTCCGCTTCATAGCGGTAGTGCTGCTCCGCAAGGTTGGTGCGGTTCTTCTTTGCCGTCTGATAACGCGGCAAGTTCGTTGTATGGAGCTGTGCCCACACGTCAATACCTCCTGCTGCTGCAGGGCCGACCCAGTACAGCACGCCATCGCGCATGAGCGCATGTCCACCGAGCCCCGTCACCGGGTTTGCCCCGACGTACACGGCGAAACACGACTGCTGCGTGTATTTTTTCCCGCCCTCCACTCGCTCACAGATCCCTGGTATGCGAACAACCTGGACCCCGTCAGGATCCGAGACTTCCACACCACTGATCGGGAAGTGGGGGCTTGTCACTACCCTCGCTGCAGCAGCAGCTCTCTCTTCCACGCTTAGAACGCGAGGGGTGGGTTTTTCGGCTCGTGCTCCGCGATCCACGACCAGTGTCGCACTTGGCGTTCTGCCACTGGCTTGTGGCGCCATGGCTGCGGTCTTCACAAGATGCGCTGCGGGTCGGTGGTGTGTAGCGATCGCCTCTTTCTTGGGAGGGAGGAGACCGTGCTCCCGCGCAACCTTCACCACCCAGTCGTTGCTGACCGTACCGATCGGGTAGTACGCCCCGTCCTGGAGCGCCAGTCTCCTATCTCCGCCCCCGCGGAGTGCGCCCGGAGCGAGGCCGTTTGCTTGTTCCCACGCCGCGAGGTGCTCACTGTACCCCCAGCCCTGTGGTCGGGTCGCACCCGGCCAGAGTCTACACCGCTGCACCTCTTTGCGCGGCAAGTGTGTCACGAGGACACCGTCGCGGAGGGCCACAGGGACCATTCCGCTGCTGGTGGTGTTGGCGCATGCCGCGATCCGACCCGGCAGCTTCACCTGCTCGGCCGGTACCTGCGCCAATATCTCACGCGGCACCACCGGCCTCGGGCTGTCACCATTCCGGGTGTCACCCACATCTGCCGCCATCGCCCCGTAGGACGTGGCGAGTAGCAGTACAGAAAGCAAAAGTCGCGCTTTCATCGTCGTTCTCCTTTTGGTATTGAACAAAACACACACCATACGTCTATATGGTGCACCTGGTACCAGAGTACACTATATATTCATGAGTGTCAAGGGATTGCCTGGAAACGGCAGGACCATAGACAAAGGACAATGGAGACGAGGCACGTCGCACTATTGTCCATAGTCTTCTGTCTATGGTCTCGTCTTGTCCATTGAGGACTTACGCAACATGAGCAGGTGCGGCTTGAAACAAGGCTGATGTAATGCAGAACTCGTGGCTTGAATGCTCAAAATGCCGGGATTTTGCGTAGGTCCTAAAGAGAAAAGAATGAATCGCGCGTCGTCTCTTTCCCCTTTTCTCTTATCTCTTTTCTCTCGTCCCGTGCTATACTCCCATATACGCTATGCTTGCCGCTGACGTGATCAAGGTCATAAGCCCGATGGCTATAGCCTTCTTCGTCGGTATCGCATTCACGCCGATTCTCACCCACTACCTGTACCGCTTTAAGTGCTGGAAAAAGACCGCGGGGAAGAGGAGGGGGTACGCCGGTGGCGCTACGCCTATCTTCGATGAGCTCCACCGCGAGCGGGAGGTCGGCACGCCCCGCATGGGCGGTATTGTCGTGTGGGGGAGCGTGCTCGCTACTGTTGTGGGTATCTGGGTGCTCGCGCGTCTCCTCGGTGGCGCTGCGCTCGAAAAGCTCGAGTTCTTCTCGCGGAGCCAGACGTGGCTCCCCCTCTTTGCGCTCCTCGTCGGCGCTGCGGTCGGCTTCATTGACGACCTCTTCGAGGTGCGCGGGGTCGGTAAGCACTTTGCCGGTGGCCTCCCCCTCTCGAAGCGGATCCTCGTCGTCGGCTTCGTGTGCGCTTTTGCGGGGTGGTGGTTCTTCAGCAAGCTCGACGTCTCGACCATTTCAGTGCCCTTTGATGGAGCGGTCAATTTCGGCGCGTGGTTCATCGCCGCCTTCGTCCTTGTCGGTCTCGCCGTGTATGCGGGCGGGGTTATTGACGGCATAGACGGCCTCGCGGGCGGGGTCTTCGCTATTATGTTCACCTCGTACGCGATGATCGCCTTCGCGCAGGAGCAGATAGACCTCGCCGCATTCTGCAGCACCGTCGTCGGTGGCCTCCTCGCTTTCCTCTGGTTCAACATCCCCCCCGCACGCTTCTACATGACCGAGACCGGCGTCATGGGGCTTACCATGGCGCTCACCGTCGTTGCGTTCATGACCGACACCCTCGGGGAGGGGAAGGGGGTGGCGGTGCTTCCCCTCATCGCTTTCCCCCTCGTCATCACCGTCCTCTCTGATGTGGTCCAGGTGCTCTCGAAGCGGTTCCGCGGCAAGAAGGTGTTCCTCGTGGCACCCCTCCACCACCACTTCGAGGCGCTCGGGTGGCCGTCGTACACGGTCACCATGCGGTACTGGGTCCTCTCGATCATCGCCGCATTCATCGGCGTTATCGTGGCGCTCGCGGGGTCGGTCGTCTAGGTCTAAGCCTCTTCTCTATGGCACAAGCGCCGCACCACCTTGACCGTCCACTCCTTGCGGTGACGCTCACGCTCGTCTTCCTCGGCTTCCTTATCTTTAGCTCCGCATCGCTCGGCCTCCTCGCGCGTGGTGGGGTGCGTTTCTCGAGCGTCGCACTGCCGCAGCTCCTCTTCGGTATCGTCGGGGGCATGCTCGCGCTCCTCACACTCTCCCGGGTACCGTATCGTATGTACCGTCGGTACATACCCCATATCTTCGTCGGCGCGGTGCTTCTCACCTGCCTCGTATTTGTCCCTGCGTTTGGGTATGCAGCTAATGGTGCGCGACGCTGGCTCGTGATCTTTGGCGTTTCATTCCAGCCAGCGGAGCTCCTCAAGATCGCGTTTGTGCTTGTGATGGCGTGGTACCTCAGCGGCTACCACAGCAAGCTCGATGATGTCCGCTTCGCGCTCGGCGGCGTCGGCGTGGCGCTTGCGGTGTGCGCCGTGCCGCTCCTCCTCCAGCCTGACACGGGCTCGTTCACCATCCTCGTCGCAGTAGCGTGCGGCATGAGCATCGCTGCCGGGGTGCGGGTGCGGCACCTCGCGCTCGCTGGCGGTGTGCTCGTCGTGTGCCTCGCAGTGCTTGCCTTCATGCGGCCATACCTCCTCGACAGGGTCACCACGTTCTTAAACCCCGGCGATGACCCCCGTGGGTCGGGGTACCAGATCCGGCAATCGCTCATTGCGGTGGGGAGCGGGGGGTGGTTCGGGCGTGGTTTCGGGCAGAGTGTGCAGAAGTTTAGCTACCTCCCTGAGCCCATCGGCGACTCGGTCTTCAG
This sequence comes from uncultured Candidatus Saccharibacteria bacterium, assembly GCA_964568345.1. Taxonomy (GTDB): domain Bacteria; phylum Patescibacteriota; class Minisyncoccia; order Phycocordibacterales; family UBA12088; genus UBA12088. Next base: position 5,361 of record CAZMPG010000002.1, read on the forward strand.
CGTCGCTGCAGAGGAGTTTGGCTTCGTGGGGAGCGTGCTCCTCGTCTTCCTTTACCTTGCCTTCGCGCTCCGCAGTCTCTCCATCGCGGCGCGCGCACCCGACAGGTTCGGTGGACTTGTTGTCACCGGTGTTGCTATACTGATACTGACGCAGACGTTCCTCAATATTGGGTCTATGCTCGGCATTGTGCCGCTTACCGGTGAGCCGCTCGTATTCGTGAGCCACGGCGGGAGCGCGCTCTTCCTCTCGCTCGCCAGCATCGGCATCGTGCTCAATGTCTCGCGGTACACCATGCGTCGTGCCACTGCTGTATGAAGATCGTATTCACCGCAGGCGGGTCGGGGGGACACTTCTACCCCATCATCGCGGTCGCCGAGGAGATACAGGCCATCGTGAGCGAGCGCAACCTCGTGCAGCCCGAGCTCTACTACCTTTCGGACACCCCGTACGACTCGATGCTCCTCTACCAGAACGAGATCGAGTATCGCCACGTGCCCGCAGGGAAGTTGCGGCTCTACGCATCGCTCGAGAACGTGACCGACTTTCTCCGCACCCTTATCGGTCTCCCCGTAGCGCTTCGTACTCTCTTTAAGATCTACCCTGACGTGGTCTTCAGCAAGGGGAGCTACGCATCGGTACCGGTTGTTTCTGCGGCACGGCTTCTCCGCATCCCCGTCATCATCCACGATTCAGACGCGGTGCCTGGGCGGGCGAATCTCTGGGCAGGAGGGTTTGCGGTCCGCATCGGCACGAGCTACCCAGAGGCTGCGGAGCACTTCGAGCGCAAAGACCGCATCGCCTGTGTGGGGAACCCAATCCGCCAGGAGGTACGCACCGCCCTCACCCACGATGCACACGCCTTTTTCCAGCTCACCCCCACACTCCCTACCGTATTTGTGGTAGGCGGCTCGCAGGGGTCCGAGCTCATGAACAGTGCACTCCTCCAGGCGCTCCCCGAGCTCTTGAACGAGGTGCAGGTGATCCACCAGGTCGGTCCTGGGCAGTTCACCTCGTTCAAGGAAATAGCCCAGGTTGAGCTCGCGAACCACCCCCACGTCGAGCGGTACCGCATGTTTCCGACCCTCAATGCACTCGAGTATCGGTCGGCCGCCGGAGCGGCAAACCTCATCGTGTCGCGTGCGGGAAGCGGCTCCATCTTCGAGATCGCATCGTGGGAGAAGCCCGCAATCCTTGTGCCTATTCCCGAGTCGGTGAGCCGTGACCAGCGGCAGAACGCGTACGCATACGCCCGCACCGGCGCATGTGAGGTCATTGAGCAGCACAACTGCACTCCCCACGTGCTCACGAGCGAGATCCGGCGCATCCTCGGCGATCAGGCGCTCTGCGAGCGTATGCGCGCCGGCGCCGCGTCATTCAAGCGTCCTGACGCCGCTCGAACGATAGCCCAGGAGGTGGTGCGCATGGCGCTCGAACACGTGCTATAGTGGGCTGTATGGCAGCATCGACCGTCTGCACGCGCGTCGCACCGAGTCCGACGGGGCCTTTTCACATAGGCACCGCGCGCGCCGCGCTCGTGAACTACCTCTTCGCGCGCCACGTCGGCGGGGTGTTCAAGGTGCGGAGCGAAGACACCGACCGTGCGCGGAGTACGAGGGCGTTCGAGGACGACATACTCGCCGGACTCCAGGCACTCGGCCTTACGTGGGACGAGTTCGTGCGGCAGTCGGAGCGCGTGCCGCGGCACCGCGCGTGCCTCGAGCAGCTCATTGCGGGAGGTGCCGCGTACGTATCGCGCGAGCCGGCCAAAGAGGGAAGTGGCGAGGTCGCCGTGGTACGGCTCCGCAATCCCGGCAGGGTGGTGACGTTCCACGACGAGGTTCGCGGTGATATAGCGTTCAATACCAGCGAACTCGGCGATTTCGTCATCGCGCGGTCGCTCGACGACCCGCTCTACCACTTCGCGGTGGTCGTGGACGACGCCGACATGGGGGTGACCCACGTCCTCCGTGGCGAGGATCACATCTCAAACACCCCCCGACAGATCCTCATCCAGGAGGCGCTCGATTTTCCGCGGCCGGTGTACGCCCACTTCCCCCTCATCCTCGCTCCTGACCGTTCAAAGCTCTCGAAGCGGCGTGGCGCGGTCTCCGTTACGGAGTATCTTCGTGAGGGGTACCTGCCGGAGGCGCTTGTGAACTTTCTCGCGCTCATGGGATGGAATCCGGGCACCGAGCAGCAGCTCTTTACCCTTGAGGAGCTCGTCGCGCAGTTTTCCCTCGACGGTGCGCAGAAAAGTGGCGCTATATTCGACCTCGAGAAGCTCCGCTGGCTCAACCGCGAGCATCGGAGGCGGGATGGCGGCACGAGCGACCGTGCGCGGATAGCGACGGGTGATGTGTTTGCGGCGCACCCTGCACTCCGCGACCTCTTCCTCCGATGTCCAGAAGCACAGGCGGATGCGTGCGATCGCGTTGCGACGATGGGCGAGCTCGAGGAGCTCGTCGCGGCTGGTGAGTTTGCCTACTACGAAGCCCGGCCTGTGCTCGACCCAACTCTCCTCGTGTGGAAGAAGGACCCTGTGCCGGAGCGCGTCACGGCGCGCCTCGCACGGGTCGCCGAGCTCCTCGACGCCGTGCCTGAGCCATACACGTACGAGCGTGTGCGGGCGGCGGTATGGCCCTACGCTGAAGAGGAGGGACGTGGCGCGGTGCTCTGGTCGCTTCGGTACGCGCTCTCGGGGCGTGAGCGTTCGCCCGACCCGTTTCTCCTTCTCGTGGCGCTCGGGCGTACCGAATCTCTCGCGCGGATAGCGGCGGCACGTACCTGTTGTGTATGAAGGGTGTAGCACTCGGTACAGGGCGGGATGTCGCCTGGGGCATCATCCTCGTCACCTGCCTGGCGACAGGCGTAGGGGTGCTGGGGGGTGTGGCTTGGCGCGATGCGTACGCTGAAGAGTCTGCCGCAGAGCTTCAGGCACGCATCGCTACGGGAAGGCGGGAGCTTGCCGATATTGAGCAGGAGATAGCGCGCTACGAAGCGCAGCTCAACGAGGTTGGCGCAGAAAAGCAGACGCTCCAGAAAGCTATCCGCGAGCTCGATCTCTCACGGAAGAAGGTGCAGGCAGATATCCAGGCGACTGAGCAGAAGATCTCGACGACCGACCTTGAGATCACGGAGCTCGAGCGAGAGATAGCGATAAAAGACCTTGAGATAGCGCGCGATCGCGACGCCATTGCGGCTTCGCTCCGTACGCTCGACCAGTTGGAGCGCGACACACCGGTCGAGCTCGTTCTCGGGTATCGTACGTTCGCCGACCTCTGGGACGACATTGCGTCGTACGAGCAGCTCCGGGAATCGTTCCGCGACGATGTGCGTTCCCTCACTGCGCTCAAGGCGGAGTACCAGCGCACGAAGGACCGCACTAATGAGAAGCGGGCGATACTCGGAAGCCTCCACCACGAGCTCTCTGGGCAGCAGGCGACGCTCGACCAAACACGCTCACACAAGAACAACCTTCTCGGAACAACGAAGAACAAGGAGGCGGGCTACCAGCAGCTCCTCGCGGAGAAGCGCCGTGCACATGCACAGTTCGAGTCTGACATAGCGCAGCTCGAGCAGGCGCTCCAGGTGATCCTCGATCCGACCGCATTCCCCGCGAAGGGTTCGAAAGTGCTCACGTGGCCCGTCGCGAGCCCTGTGGTAACCCAGGGCTTCGGCCTCACCGACTTCGCGCGGACGGGGGCGTATGGGTACGAGAATGGCCAACCAAAGCCGCACCGTGCGATCGACCTCCGTGCGGCAATCGGCACCCCGATCCTCGCAGCGCTCGGTGGCACGGTGCGGGGGGCGTTTGACATGGACTCGATCCCCGGCTGCCGCTCGTATGGGCAGTGGATCCTCGTCGAGCACCAAAACGGCCTCTCAACGCTCTACACCCACCTCTCCTCAATGCTTGTCGGGGCGGGGGACACGGTGACGACCGGCCAGGTCATCGGCTACAGCGGCAATACCGGCTTCTCTGAGGCGCCGCACCTCCACTTCGGCGTATTTGCGTCGCAGGGCGTCGAGGTCCAGAAGTTTACCACGAGCATTGGGTGCAAGAACGCGCTCGTGCCGATTGCCGCCCCGAACGCGTACCTCAACCCGCTCGACTACCTCTAGGCCCCTTGCTTGTGTCCGGCGTGCTGGTACTATGGGCACCATGCGCGAGTTTCTCCACGCAAAGATCCACAACGCAACCGTTACCCGAGCCGACGTTCGCTACGTGGGGAGCATTACGATAGATGGTGACCTCCTCGACATGGTCGGCCTCACCGACGGTGAGAAGGTGCTTGTCGTATCAAATACGAGTGGTGAGCGACTCGAAACGTACGTGATCCGCGGCGACGTGGGGAGTGGGGAGATTGGGATGAATGGTGCATGCGCGAAGCGTATCGGTGTTGGTGAGACGGTGATTATTATGGGGTTTGAGCTCTCCGAGACACCCGTGGCACCGCGTATCGTGCTCGTGGATGGGGTGAATAGGGTGGTGCAGGTGCTGGGTTGAGCGATAAGCGAAAAGTGAAAGAGACGAGCGGTATGGTCCCCGGCACGTTCCCCCCTTATCGCTTATTGCTCTTCGCTCATCGCTTATGACCCACGACGATGCATTCCGCGTTCTCACCATCGGCAAGAACGTCTTCCTCACCGGTGCAGCGGGGAGCGGCAAGACGTACCTCCTCAGCCGGTACATTGCATGGCTCCGCGAGCGGGGTATTGAGCCCGCAGTGACCGCGGCAACGGGCATTGCGGCGACGCACCTCGGTGGGCAGACAATACATGCGTGGTCGGGTATCGGGGTGCGGGAGCATGTGAGCGCATACGACCTTGACCACTTTGCACAGCAGGAGAAGCTTGTGCGGCGCGTGCGGGGTGCGCACGTGCTCGTCCTCGATGAGGTGTCTATGGTGAGTGCGGAGACGTTGTCGGCGGTGGACCTTGTGCTGCGGACCCTGAGGCAGCGCGACGAGTCGTTTGGCGGTGTGCAGGTGGTCGTTTGTGGTGATTTCTTCCAGCTACCGCCGGTGGTGCGTGGTGGTGAGTCATCGTTCGCGTACCAGAGTGACGTGTGGCAGCAGGCGGCGTTCCACACGTGCTACCTCACCGAGCAGCACCGGCACGGCGACGAAATGCTCCTCGATATTCTCAATGGCATACGGAGCGGGTCGGTGACACCTGACCACCGTGCGGCGCTCCGTGCACGAATCGGCGTCTCCGCGCCCGACAGCATCCCCCACCTCTTCACCCACGTCGCCGATGCCGACCGACGCAATGACGAGCGCCTTGCGGCGCTCCCCGGCGCAGCCCGGCGCTACGAGATGCGAACGCGCGGGAGCAAACACAACCTCGACATCCTCCGGCGCGGCGTGCTCGCGCTTGAGGTGCTCTCCCTCAAGGTGGGGGCTGCGGTCATGTGTATTCGGAACGATCCCCAGGGTAGGTACGTGAATGGGACACTGGGTGTGGTGACTGAGCTCCACCCGGGAGCGGCGACGGTGCAGACGCGCGATAGGCAGGTGCTCACCATTGAGCCGGAGACTTGGAGCCTTCTCGACGGTGACACGGTCCGCGCGGAGGTGGTGCAGCTGCCGCTTCGCCTTGCGTGGGCGGTTACGGTACACAAGAGCCAGGGAATGACGCTCGATGCGGCGCAGGTAGACCTTTCGAAGACCTTTGCATACGGGCAGGGGTACGTCGCGCTGTCGCGCGTGCGGTCGCTCGACGGGCTCTACCTCCTCGGCATGAACGAGCGTTCATGCGAGCGGCATCCGGGCGTCGCCGATGCAGACCATGGCTTCGTGGCGGCGTCGGAAGCCATTGTTCGTCGCCTTGCAACGACGCCTCTTGAGCGCATGGTAGCGCTCGTGCGGGAGCATGTGGCGCGGTGCGGCGGCAGGGAACCACGCGATGATACCTCGCTTTCGGCTGACGCATCCCGCAAGGGCCGTGCGAAAACAACGTACGCGGAAACCCACCGGCTCATTCGGGAGCGGTACTCCCTCGCGCGCATGGCAAAGGCTCGTTCGCTCACGAAGGGCACCCTTCTCGCACACCTTGAGCACTTGCGTGAGAGCGGGGCTGTAGCGCGGGAAGACCTCGCCTACCTCGTGCCGCACGGCACGAAGCTTGCTGAATCACTCGACCTCATCGGAGCGGCGTTCGAGGAGGCGGGCACGTGGGCGCTCGCGCCTGTGCGCACACTCCTCGGCGCCCGCTTCTCGTACGATGAGCTTCGCCTCGCACGGCTCCTTGTGCGGAATGAATAGTGGGTACTCGGTGTTTACCCCTTGTATACGCACAGGGAGAGGAGTATGCTCCCCCGTGGGGTTTCATAGTTGACGAGGTGTACTATGCCATCACCGTCATACTGTCGTGTTTGTCGTGAGGAAAATCGTGCGATTAAATACTTCCTTGCGCTTTTCTGGTGGACCATACTCGCCGTAGCAACGTACTTCGTCCTCGACGTTGCATGGCCTGGCGTGTGTACGCCGCTTTTGCGCGGTGCTGTTGCATCTCTCGTGGGATGCGTCGTCGTGCTCTGCATGAAGGTCGTCTGTATGTGCCAGTGTCGTACCTGCGGTGAGGGGCAGGTAAGGTGAAGAGTAACTGACGGGGTCATAGTTCCCCGTCACTAAAGAAGCGCCGCCAGGTTATGTGCCTGGCGGTTGTGGATTACCCCGTACACAGGCACTACAGCCGTGATACCATACGGGTATTACCCGTAAAACACCACACTATGGCAAAGGGAATGGGTGTCAAGAAGGAGAAGAAGAAACCGAAGAAGACAAGCGGCAAGAAGTAACAGGCGCACCCCTTGGGGTGCGCCTGTTGCGTAGGTATCAGTGGCTGATATACTTGCGGGTATATGACATTTGAAATGAATCAAGGAGGCGGTCGTGAGCGTGTAGAGCATCAGGAGGCGCAAAAGCCCGTGTCGCTTGCTAAGCACGTGGAGGCAGTGCACACCTGGGCTGATTTCCGTACTGTGCTCGATGAAGTGAGGGTGGTATCGGATGGTAAGGGTGGCACCCTACCAGTGCAGGTGCTCTACGAGGCACTGCTTGATCAAACCGATGGGGGCAAGCAAAGCCCCTTCGTTCTACCAGAAGTAGGAGGTATCGCAGGCAAGGTGCAGGAGCTTCTGCGGGATCGTGCCAGTGGAGACGCTGAAACAGTATTTCTCGACATACTCCGCGACCGTTACGTGCGTGGCGTGGGTGATCTGCGTGAGAAGACTCGCGGCATTGTCGGCTTCCTCCGGTCGTACACGAGCTCCTACCGCGAGCAGCACGACTCCCTTGCTGCGGCGAAGCAGCGATACCTCCGTGCACTCTCGCGCGATGAGGCAGGTTTTGATGCATGGCGACAGGGAGCCTTGCCGTATACACAGTCGACCGAGCTTTCACGCGATGATCCTGCCGCGCGTCGTCTGTACTCCCTGGAAAAGAGCCTCGAGCTTGAGGCAGCCGTCAACATCCGGGCACGGCAGCGGGTACCCTCCTGGTGGGGAAGCATCACCAAGCGTTTCAACGAGCGGCGGCATGTGGATAGCGGCGGCGGACGCGAGTCGCCACGTAACAGCGATGCCCCCCGCCGCGATAGTGTGCCCTATACCTCGCATAGGGGCACAGAAAAGGCACTCTCACCCACCACAGAGCTTGAGGCGATGTCGAACGAGCTCGCACACCCTGTACAACAGGTGCCCCACTGGAGAGCGGTACAGTCGCTCCACTACACACAGGCGCAGCAGCTCGGTGGGGACATGGGGGTATCCTTGGTGCGCTGGGTGGAATCTCTTGCACAGCGCATGGCAGTGATGAGTGGCGTATCATCCAAAGAATTCCTCCCCAGGGATGAGGAGCGGATGATGGCATGGCTCGATCGCGTGCGTCATGCGGTAGACGCTGCAAAGGATTTACACGTATGAATGCGGGGAAAGCCTGGTTCATGGCGGCGTACCCCCTCGAGCGCTTTACTGCGGAGCTCGGGCTTGCGGCGCTCCCCGATGATGTCGTGCAGGTGCGGTACCAGATGCTCCTCGCGACGTGGCAGGAGCGGGTGCTGCTCGACGTCGTTTCGTCCCTCCCTGATTCCGAGCAGGAGGAGCTCGGGGGTATACTCGGAGACGCGTCGCCTGATACCCTCCAGGAGCTGATTGTTACAAAGTACCCGGATATGGCACGGTCTCTCGAGGGATACGCGCAGCAAGTGCTCGATGGGTACCTCGCGGTGCTCCGTATCGCAGAAGGGTAGACATGTTCCGCTACGTACTCATCGCCCTTGGTGCCGCGTCCGTGGGGTGCGTGCTTGTCGTACTGCTCGCGGTACCCCTGCTTAGGGGCGGCAACCCGACACAAACACCCCGCACGCCGTCCGTACCTGTCCCCGCGTCACGGGTGGTCAATATCGGTGCTGCCACGGTCTCTGCCGAAGTTGCCGACACCGAGGAAGCACGGGTGCGAGGCCTCTCCGGGCGCACGTCACTCGCTCACGGCGAGGGCCTCCTCTTCGTGTTCCCCGAGCCGGGGCAGCAGGGCATATGGATGCGCGACATGTTGTTTCCCCTAGATATAGTATGGCTCGACAGCGGGCTCCAGGTTGTGCACACCGTTGCCTCGGCAACACCTGACTCGTACCCCACCATCTTTACGTCGCCCGTCCCCGCGCAGTATGTACTCGAGCTCCCTGCCGGTACGTGTGCACAGTACGGAGTGGTAGTCGGGGTGCGGGCGACGATAGAGAAAAGTTAAAAGTGAAAAGAGAAAAGAACGGACGACCAATGCTCGCTCGTTCTTCTCTCTTTTCTCTTGCTTCACTTTGCACTCCTCTACCCTTGCGTACCACGTATCTGCGTGGCATACTCACTTCTAGTCTGTGCCAGGCAGCCGCGCCGCACTGCGGTGAGGAAAGTCCGGACACACCCCGACCGTACGGTCGGGAGCAGGGTAGCGGGTAACGCCCGTCGGGGGTAACCCTAGGGTTGCGAGCAGAGACGCCTCTCTCCCGAGAGGGAGCGGCGCCCGATGCCGCGTGCGGTATCGGGCGAGTCCTCGCGGTGACGCGGGGGGTGAAACGGCAAAATACCTACCTGTGTGCAAGGCCGTGTCCGCCCGTGAAGCGGAAGCGCCGCACCGAGGTGCGTGGTGACGCGCACCCTAGATAGATGGCTGTCGCCCTGTACCATGCGTCCCGTCGGGAGGCGTGGTACAGGGTACAGAATCCGGCTTATAGCACAGACCGCAGCAGCCCGCTCAACGAGCGGGCTGTGGCGTAGAGCGCCGGTGTGGTACTGTGCTACCCATGGAGCCCTACGACGCACCATGGCAGGAATGGATAGCCCAGGGCATCGCGGCAATCCCCGAGCAGTTTCGCGACAAGATCCACAACGTTGCGATCCTCCTCGAGGATGAACCGAGTAGGGAGGTTCGGCGACGTGAGCGCCTGCGGCCCCACGAGACGCTCCTCGGGCTCTACCACGGGATACCGCTCCCAAGCCGCGGCGAGGGATACGGGGTAGGGATGACCCTGCCCGACACCATCACACTCTATCGCTTCCCTATCCTTGATGAAGCAGGAGGAGATCCTGTGCGAGCAGCGGAGGTGGTGCGAGACACCATCTGGCACGAGTACGGTCACTACTTTGGTCTTGATGAGGCGGAAGTGCGCCAGCGGGAGTGGGAAAGGGTGCGGGAGTGCAAAGAGAGGTGAAATAAGGGAGAAGTTAACAGTGAAAAGAACGGGCGGCGCATTGGCCGTCCGTTCTTTTCACTTGCTTCTTTTTACTTCTCTCTCCCGTGGCTACTTTCCCCCATTCGCCTGCTTATAGCTCAAGGTCATCCGATGATTTGCGGGGTCGAAGAGCGTGATCTTGAACTTATAGCTCCTGCCGAGCTCTATCGTTTTGCGGAGGTCATCCGGGCTTGCGAACTCGCTGATGTGGACGAGGCCAGCGACGCCCTCCTCGATAGAGGCGAGCGCACCATGCTTGTTGTACTTGATGACAGCCGCATCGACAATATGGTCGCGTGCGTACTTGTCTGCGGCAGCTTTCCAGGGATCCTCCTTGAGCGCTTTGATGGAGAGTGACACTTTGCCATCCTTGATCTCGATGACCTTGACGGGAACCTTCGTCCCGATGCGGTACACCGTCTTTGGGTTCTCGACGAGGCCCCAGTCGATCTCGGAGATGTGGACGAGTCCCTCCATACCATCGCCGATCTTGACGAAGATACCAAAATCAACAGCGCCGGTCACCTCACCCTCGAGAACATCGCCGACCACAAACTTACCCGACGTGGAGCCGCGCTCCTGCTGTGGCCCGCGCTCGGAGAAGATAAGCTTGCTCTCGTTTGCGTCTGCGGTGATAATGACGACGCTCAGCTTCTCGCCGACGAGCTTACGGAGCTCGTCGAGAATCTTCGCCTTATCGCCATCCTCGACACGCGGGTAGTGGTCTGCCTTGAGCTGGCTTGCGGGGAGAAAGCCGCTGATCCCTTGCCAGTCGATCATGAGACCGCCCTTGTTTGCCTCCTTGACGGCAAGCTCGAAGACGGTGCCCTTGGAGACCGCAGTCTCCGCTTCTGCCCAGATGAGCGCCTGGCGCGCCTCCATAAGCGAGAGCTCGAGGTAACCTTCCTTATTGGTGCTCTCCACCACCTTCGCCGCTATGGTGTCGCCAACCTTGACACGCCTAAGTATATCTGCTGCAGTAAGGTACTCACGGCCGTAGAGGAGGCCGGTACCAAAGGGCGGAAGGTCTACGTACACCTTGCCCTTGCCGAGCGCTACGACGGTACCCTCGACGAGGTCGCCCTCCTGGGGTGGGTTGGGGAGCGTCGTGAGGAGGTTCGCCATAGGCGACTGGTGCTCTTGTGGCGCAGTATCCTGTTGGGTTACGGTATTCATGGTCTAGCAAAAAACGCCCCGGGGCTGCATGCTGCGTCCAAGTGAGCACTGCAGGGTTACCTCGAAGCGAGTTCTGGTAATAATGGTGCACTGTACCGCGTTGCTGTGTTTTTGTAAAGTGCCCCACGCCCATAGTTTGGTGTGGGGTGTGGTATACTCGGTACATGATCATCACGCACCACGGGGCAGAGTTTTTTAAGGTGTCGTTCGGTGCGACGACGCTCGCGTGCAACCCGATCTCGAAGTCTTCACACCTCAAGCAGACGCGGTGTGGCGCTGATATTGTGCTCGTTTCGCTCGAGCACGAGGACATGAACGGTGTCGAGCTCATGGAGCACGGTGACCGAGAGCCATTCGTGGTACGGGGTCCCGGCGAGTACGAGGTGCGCGACGTGCTCATCAAGGGGTACCCGACCGTTTCCTCGTACGGTGGCCGAGAGCGGGTGAACACCGTGTACCTCGTCATGCTCGAAAAGATGCTGCTCCTGTACCTTGGTGCGCTCGGTACGAAGTCGCTCCCCGCGGAGCTCAAGGAAGCTATTGACGACGTTGACGTGCTTTTTGTTCCTATTGGGGGCGACGGTGTCCTCGAGCCGAGTGACGCCCATGAGCTTGCTGTGTCCATCGAGCCGAAGCTCGTCATTCCGATGCACTATGGAGTGGTGGGGAGGAAGGATGCGCTTGACCTCTTTCTCCGTGAAGAAGGCGGTGATGGGGTACGGACGCCGATAGACAAGCTAACGCTCAAGGCGAAGGACCTCGAGGGGAAGCATAACGATATCGTCGTGTTTGCTGCGTAGGCTGTCGTAACAGCCTACGGTGCCCGTGTGCTGTATGCTGTTTGAGTACCTAGAACGGGTGCGTGCTATGGACCGCAAGGCGCGTGAGTGGCATGCGCTCATGATCTCACTCTCCCTCACTAGCTGTGTCGTGCTCGTGTGGCTCACGACGCTGTTTGCTGGTTCGGGGCAAGGGGGAGACGCGGTGGCGCAGGAGGATGCTGCCAACCCCTCGTCGCTCCGCGAGTGGTTTGCAGCACGCGCGGGTGATGCCACATCGTTTGCTGAGCACACTACATCGGTCCCGATGCGGAGTGTATGGAGTCTTGATGGTATCGGTACCTCGACGCCGGAAGGGGTGCCGCCACAGGCTGGTCCGGAGGATGTGGCGACGTCAACTGCTACGGACACGGAGAGCATGTTCACCGAGGATGTGGTGCGGAGTGTCGGTTTGTCAGCAACGGCAACCCCTCCCGAGGATACTCCCCATGGCCTGTAGTCCACCCCTCCGCATGGGTCGCAGGGTGTCTCTGTGCGTGCTATACTAGGGGTATAGTGAGCACAACGTGTACGTATGCGAGCAGCGAAAAAAGGAGCTGGTGGGGCGGATGGTGCCGGTCGTGTAAATGCGGAGCCCGCAGTGGTGCCGCGTCCGATCAGTGACGAGATGCGTGAGTCGTACCTTGCGTACGCAATGTCGGTCATTACCTCCCGCGCGCTCCCCGATGTGCGGGACGGACTGAAGCCGGTGCACCGCCGCATTCTCTACACGATGCACCGGATGGGACTCACCGCATCGGCGAAGTTTCGAAAGTCTGCGGCGGTTGTTGGCGATGTGCTCGGTAAGTACCACCCCCACGGCGATACCGCGGTCTACGATGCCCTCGTCAAGATGGCGCAGGAGTTCACCATGCGCTACCCGCTTGTCATGGGGCAGGGCAACTTCGGCTCGATAGATGGCGATTCTCCTGCGGCGATGCGCTACACCGAGGCAAAGATGGCGCGCCTCGCCGGGGAGCTCCTCCGCGACATTGAAAAGGAAACGGTGAGTTGGCGACCAAACTACGATGGTACCCGCGAGGAGCCCGATGTGCTGCCTGCAGCTATCCCGAACCTTCTCCTCAACGGCACGCTCGGCATCGCGGTCGGTATGGCAACGAGCATCCCGCCCCACAATCTCGGTGAGGTCGTGGATGCCCTCATCCACCTCATCGACAACCCCGATGCGCCGCAGGAGCACCTCTTTCGCTTCATCAAAGCCCCAGATTTTCCGACCGGAGCGGTTATTTTCAATGAGAAGGAGATACGCCACGCGTATGCGACGGGTAAGGGGCCGATGGTGGTACGTGGCGAAGCGGAAATTGTCGAGGATAAGCGTGGACAGTTCCAGATCGTCATAACCTCTATTCCCTATCGCGTCAACAAAGCCGACCTCATCACGCGTATTGCCGACCTCGTGCAGCAAAAGAAGCTCGAGGGGGTGCGCGACCTCCGCGACGAGTCAACCCGCGACATCCGGGTTGTCGTCGAGCTCAAGACCGGTGCGCAGCCGCAGAAGGTACTCAACTACCTCTACAAGCATACCGCGCTTGAGGACACCTTCCACCTCAACATGGTGGCGCTCGTCGATGGGGTGCCACAGACACTCTCCCTCAAGGGCATTCTCGAGGCGTTCGTCGAGTACCGCTTCCTCGTCGTGCGCCGCCGCTGTGAGTACGATCTTAAAAAGGCGGAGGACCGTGAGCACATTCTCCTCGGTCTCAAGAAAGCACTCGACCACATTGACGAGATCATTCAGACCATCAAGCGCTCGAAAGACGTGCCGACCGCCCACGCCGCTCTCATGACGACCTTTAAATTCTCCGACCGGCAGGCGGCCGCTATCCTTGAGATGAAGCTCCAGAAGCTCGCCGGTCTTGAGCGCAAGAAAATAGAGGAAGAGCTTAAGGAAGTACAGGCGCTCATCGCGTGGCTCCGTGGCATCCTCAAGGACCCGAAGAAGCTCGCTGCCCTCGTGAAGCAGGAGCTCGGCGAGGTGAAGCAGAAGTTTGGTGACGAGCGGCGGACACGGGTCGTGCGTGGCGGTGTCCAGAATATAGCCGATGAAGACCTCATCCCTGAGGAGGAGAGCGTACTCGTGCTCACGAAGGGCGGCTACCTCAAGCGCACGAACCCCGACGAGTACAAGCCGCAAAAGCGCGGCGGGGTAGGGGTCGTCGACCTCAACACGAAAGACGAAGACTTCGTGACCCTCTTCCTCACTGCGGGGACCCACGACGACCTCCTCTTCTTTACGAACAGGGGGAAGGCGTACCAGATCAAGATGTATGACGTGCCGGAGGGGAAGCGTGCGACGAAGGGCAAGAGCATTATGAACTTCCTGCCGCTTAGTGACGGCGAGTCGGTCACGTCGGTCGTCGCTATGACCAAGGAACTTCGAGAGTCTGGTGGCTCGCTCGTCATGGTGACGAAGGGTGGCATTGCAAAGAAGACGAAGGCGGCAGACTTCCGCGACGTGCGCCGATCCGGCATCATCGCCCTCTCGCTCGCGCCTGGCGATGAGCTCATTCAGGCGGGTTTTGTGGCGAAGGGCGACGATGTGCTGCTCGTCACCCGCAGGGGGCAGTCGATACGCTTCAGGGAGAACGATGTCCGCGAGATGGGGCGTTCGGCAGCGGGGGTGCGTGCGATGAAGCTTGGCTCGGGTGATGTGGTCATTGGTGCGGACGTAGCACGCGGAGGTGCAAAGGAACATACGCTCCTTGTTGTGTCGCAGAACGGCTTTGGCAAACAGACTGCGCTCGGCGAGTACAAAATCCAGAAGCGGGGCGGCTCCGGCATCAAGTGCGCAAGCGTCACTGCGAAGACGGGCACCCTCATGGCGAGCCGTATCCTTGACCGCTCCATCGAGGAGCTCGTCGTTATCTCCAAGAAGAGCCAGGTCATCCGCACGAACGTTGCCGAAATACCTCGCCTTGGCCGTTCGACCCAGGGAGTGCGGATCATGAAGCTCCGTGCGGGCGACAGCATCGCAGCACTCATCTGTCTGTAGATTTGTGGGGCGTTGTGCACAGCTGTCGGCACAGTAGGGTCTCGCGGTGGTGTACAATAGTGCTATGGCATTCGTGGATCCGAAGCACAACATCGCCCAGCTCGGTCTCACGCCGGGTATGCAGGTTGCTGACTTCGGTGCCGGCGCCGGGTACCTGGCGGTCGAGGTTGCCGAAGTGGTGGGAAAAGGGGGTAGGGTGTACGTCATCGATATTCAGCAGCAGCTCCTCACGAAGGTGGTGCACCTCGCAAAGGAGCACCACCTCGATTCGCTCGTGTACGTGCGCGCCGACCTTGAGGCGCCGCAGGGCTCGACTCTCCCCGAGGCGAGTGTCGACGTGGTGCTCATCTCCAACCTCCTCTTTCAGGTGCAGGACAAGGCGGCGGTGCTTGCGGAGGCGAAACGCATCCTCCGTCCCCAGGGCATGGCCCTCATTGTTGACTGGCGCGACTCATTCGGCGGGGTAGGGCCGCAGCCGGAGCACGTGCTCTATGAGCCAGAGGCGCGCTCGCTCGCGGCGGAAGCAGGCTTTGAAGTGGTGCGGGACATAGACGCGGGGGAGTACCACTACGGCTTTATCATACGCAGTCATGGGTAACAAGCTCTTCCTTTTCCAGGTCGGCGTCCTCGGTCTCTTTGGCCTTCTCATAGCGATGGGGGTGTTCTTCCTCGCGACATTCTCGACGTCGAGCACCTCGGTGTTCACCTCGCCGATTACCGTGTGGGTGCCAGCGTTCCCTACAGAAGAGGGTGTCATGCAGGTGTTTCGCGATGCGACCGATAAGGATCCCGCGCTCGCCCAGGTTTCCTTTGTGGAGCGCAACCCGCTCACCCTCTACCGCGACACGGTCGAGGCGATTGCGACCGGCAAAGGGCCAGACATCGTGCTCCTCACCGCAGGCGACCTTCTGCCGCTCCGCAACAAGATTCTTCCCTTCTCGTTCGATCAGTATTCGATACGTGACTTCCGGGACACGTACGTTGAGGGCGGTGAAGCGTTTGTGCTCGGTGACGGCATCTACGCCCTCCCTATCGCAGTCGACCCCCTTGTCCTCTACTGGAACCGTGACCTCTTCACGAATGCGGCGGTGGCACAGGTGCCGCGCGACTGGGACACGTTCGTGCGGGTGGTGCCGCTCCTCGCCACGGTGCGGGGTGCGGCCGAGCTCACTCAGGCAGGGGTGGCATTCGGTGAGTACAGAAATGTCACCCATGCGACCGAGATCCTTGGGGCGCTCATGTTTCAGACTGGCGTGCGGGTGGTCACCGAGCGAAACGGCGCATTCGTGAGCGACCTCACGCAGGAGCATGAGAACGCTACAGGGCCGAGCGCCGCGGTGCGCTTCTACACCGACTTTGCCAATCCGGTGAAGACCGTGTACGCTTGGAACAAGACGTTCGAGCCGTCCCGCGAAGCATTCACCGCAAACAAGCTCGCACTCTACACTGGTTTCGCGAGCGAGGTGCAGCCGATAGCGAGCACCAACCCGAACCTCAACTTCGACATCGCGAGCTTCCCCCAGTCGGTGTCAGGGCGCAACCGCTACACGTACGGTACGTTCTACGCGATGGGGGTACTCAGGAGCTCGACAGACTCGGTGCGTGCACAGCAGGTCGCCGCTCGCCTCGCGAGCAGCGACTACGCAAGGGCGTGGGAGCAGGCGACCAGCCTCCCTACGCCGCGGCGCGATATGCTCGCCGCAGCACCGAGCGACCCCTTCCAGGATGTCATCGTGCGCTCCACCATTATGGCGCGCACGTGGCTCGTGCCCGACAAGCAGAGCCTCGACGAGATCGTTGGGCGTATGGTTGATCGTGTCGTAGCAGGCATGGTGAGCCCCGATCGTGCGGTG
Source organism: uncultured Candidatus Saccharibacteria bacterium (assembly GCA_964568345.1). GTDB lineage: Bacteria > Patescibacteriota > Minisyncoccia > Phycocordibacterales > UBA12088 > UBA12088. The sequence continues at coordinate 21,951 of CAZMPG010000002.1, forward strand.
AACGATGCGGCAGGCGAGCTCGATGTGGTATTATCAGTGTACAACAAACAATCATGAACCGTACTGTACAGGGGAGGGGGCACGTTGGGGGCGTCGCTGCACTCATCGTAGTGTGCATGCCGCTTATTGCAGGCGCTGCGGCGACGACGTTCACAAACCCACTTGGTGACATCACGCTCTATGACCTCCTCATCAAAATACTCAATGCGGTGATCTACATTCTCTTCCCCGTCATCGTGCTCATGGTGGTGTACACGGGGTTCTTGTTTGTAAAGGCGCAGGGGAACCCAGGGAAGATTTCAGAAGCGAACAAGGCACTCGCCTTTACGCTTATCGGTGCGGTTGTTGTCCTTGGGTCGAAGGCGATAGCGCTCGCTATTGAAGCGACGGTGAAGAGCATTCAGGGGTCCTAGCTGTATGCACGACAACCACACATGTGCCGCACAGACATTCCTCGTCAAAGATAAGAACGAAGTCAATACGACGTGGCGGAAAACCGCGTATCGCAATAGCAGTAGACCTGTTCGCATCCGCCCCGTCATTGCGAGCCCGCAGGCGAAGCAATCCAGGTCCAATTTGTTTTCTACCACCCACCTTGCCCTGCACGCGGTTGTAACGAAAGGTTGCATATCGCGACGAAATGTATCTCAAGGTTTACTAAAGAGGTTCTGAAGAATTCCCATGCACGCTTTGCTTCCGGCGGTTTTGCTACTCACGTCACCGCTCTCCGCGGCGGCTGCTGGCGCGGTGACGTTCAAGAGCATCATCGAGGGCAAGATCCTCCCCCTCTTTGATGCGGCGATAGCGCTCATCATGATGCTCGCACTCCTCGGTTTTCTCTGGGGTGCGGTGCGCTTCATCTTCTTCGCGGGGGATGATAAGTCGCGCGCAGACAGCAGGAAGTTTATGGGCTGGGGGGTCGTCGCGCTCGCGGTCATGATCGGGCTCTGGGGCATCGTCGCTATTATTACGAAGCTCTTCCTCAAACCATGACCTTTCGCCTTCTTTCCGGCATGCTGCTCGCTCTCCTGGTGGTACCCACCACGTCATCCGCGGCGGGGCTCACCGAGACGGTGACGAAGCTCACCGGCTCGCTCGGAGGTTTCATTGCGGTCTTGACTGGTCTTGCGCTCGCCGCATTCCTCTTTGGGATGGTGGTTTTCATACGGAAAGCGGGCGAGGACAAGGAGATAAGCGCGGGACGGCGCGGCATGCTCTGGGGGGTCGTGGGTCTCTTCGTCGTCATGTCGCTCTGGGGAGTCATCTCGATACTCTTCGAGCTCTTCGGGGTAGACGAGAACAAGAGCAAGTGCGCGAGCCCCAAGGTGAATGGCATGACGGTCGAATCGGAGTGCGGGCAGTGAAGGTTATCCACAGGGGGAGTATGCCTTCTCGCAAGACTCTGTGCTAGAGTGCGGGGAGGGTTTGTAGGGGGAGTAGTGATCAGGGACGTACCAGGGTTTTGTGAATTCAGACCTCAGCATTGTTTTTAGCAGTGTATGCGTAATTGCAGAGATATGAACCATCGTAGTGTGGCTCGGTACAGCAGAGGTATGCTTGCTGTTGCGGTGTCTTCCGCAGTGTTGCCGTCGCTCGTGTTTGCGGCAGCAGATCTCGGGTGGTTTAATTCAATAGTCACCGGGCTTACGGGACTCGTCGCTCTCGCCGTACCCCTCCTCATCGGCATCGCTCTCGTTGTCTTCATTTGGGGTGTCATCGAGTTTATCTTGGGCGGCGAGACCGCCAAGAAGGAGGGCAAGGGCAAGATGCTCTGGGGCATTGTTGGCCTGTTCGTCATCGTATCAATCTGGGGTATCGTGAAGCTGCTTCAAAATATTACTGACACGAAGGACGGTGCAGCACCAGCTGCCCCCAAACCACCAGGAGCAGCAGCGGTCGTGTATCAGGCGTATGATGCCGCATAACCTTCTTACCAGTTCAAGTCAAACCACCATATGGTGAACACGAAGACCCAGTATGTAGCCTCGCGGGTGCTCACGCGCGGTGCTCTCGCCTACAGTTTTCTTGCGGTACCGTCTTTTGCGCTGGCCGCCAATGCAGTCAAAACTGAATGGTTCACCTCGGTTCTCAATGGACTCAAGACCATCGTTGAAGGCCTCGTACCCCTCCTCATCGGCATCGCTCTCGTTGTCTTCATTTGGGGTGTCATCGAGTTTATCTTGGGCGGCGAGACCGCCAAGAAGGAGGGCAAGGGCAAGATGCTCTGGGGCATTGTTGGCCTGTTCGTCATCGTATCAATCTGGGGTATCGTGAAGCTGGTTCGAACCATTGCTGGCGTCGGTGAAGATTCAACCATTACGGCGCCGCCGGTGCCCAGTTAGTCTGGTTAGCGAAGCGTGTGCGATGCGCATGCTCCACACAACGACGCGCTACGCGTCGTTGTGTGCGTTATGTGGGCCATGGTACACTTACCCCATGCAAGGAGAGAGTGTTCCCCCCGCACTTTCCCAATTTATGGGCAAGGTCGCTGCGGAAATTATCAACCCGGCTATCGGCCTCATCTTCGCCGCTGCGCTCGTGTACTTCCTCTGGGGTGTCTTCACCTTCTTCTTGAGCGTGAGCGCCGATGCGAAGAAGACGGAAGGGAAGAGCCACATGCTCTGGGGTATCGTCGGCATGGCGGTGATGGTGGCGGTGTACGGACTCATCACACTTGTACGGAATACGGTAGGGGTGTAGGAATGAGAGAAAAGTAAAAAGAGATAAGAGAAAAGAACCGGGTGGCGCGGGTTTCGGTTTTCAGTACGCGGTGCCCATCCTCGCTTTTTGCGTATCGCCCACCACCCACGTCCGGAAACTACACCACCACCCCCACCACCTTTCTCTTACCACTTTTCTCTCCGCCATGGCTTCTTCAATTCCCGAATGGCCCGGCCAGGACCTCGCGCGAGCGAGCAAAGAGGTCCCTGCGGGTGCAAAGAATATGGCTGATGCCGCGGTGCGTGAGATTGTAAACCCGCTCATCGGCCTCATCTTCGCCGCTGCGCTCGTGTACTTCCTCTGGGGTGTCTTCACCTTCTTCTTGAGCGTGAGCGCCGATGCGAAGAAGACGGAAGGGAAGAGCCACATGCTCTGGGGTATCGTCGGCATGGCGGTGATGGTGGTCGTCTACGCACTCATTCAGCTCGGCCTCGCATTCTTTGGGTTTGAGCGGAGTATTTAGCCGCTACCACCCCTTCCTAGCACTCCCCCTATAAAGGGGAGGAGACGTGATGTCGTGCGTGGTGTGGCCCCCTTTTTTACCAAGGGGGGCTGAGAGGGGGTGGTCGCAAGCCTATGCACGGGGCTCCGTCGGTACTATGTGGCGAAGTTCTGCGTACCGAGCATGCACCCATTCGCGCGCGACGCACCAGGGCGTAAACCATACGGACGTGTCAACTAAAAGGAATCTGCGCTCAAGGGTGAGGAGCGCCCGCGCTGCGTAGTACGCGAGCACCGCAAGGGCGCACCCCGTCACCGTGTCTACTGTGTAGTGCTGGAGTAGGTACACGGTACCAATACTACTCAGCACTTGGAGCGTCGCGCCAGCGTAGCCGAGAAGCGGAGCGATACGGAAGAGGTACAGCACGACGAGCATGCCCCATGCGACGTGCATGCTCGGGTTGGTACTCACGGGAAGGGATCCATCGTCGCGTTTCCAAAACGTACGCCACGCATCGGTGCGCTCTGCCCAGTACGTGCCCGCGTACGCAGCGTGTACGCGTTCTGTGGCGGTGCGCTCCTCGCGTACCACTTCGTCTGTGCGTGGTAGCGCGTGATCGAGGAGGAGTCCGGCGGGGGCAAGGGCAGGTATGAGGTACCATACGGGAAGCGCGAAGAGGTGGAGGAGGGTGAAGCCCATGAAGTACTCGCGGAAGAGGTGTACCGAACGAATAACGAGAAGGAGGGCAGTGAGTATCGGCAGCAGAGCAAAGTACTCGTATGTAGTAATGACGAGGTGTGACAGTATCGGGTGTGGGGCAATAGCGCTCACTAGACTCTCGTAGGCTGTGGGTCCAAAGAGCGCGGTGTCGAGCTTGAGGAATACCACGCTGTACGCGAGCGTGCGGTCCTGTGGTGTGGCGTGGAAGAGCCATACGGCAAGTTCACTGATGAGCACGGCGCTCAGGACCTGCAGGAGGAACATGAGCGCCCCCGGCAGGGTTGCGCGGAGCGAATGTGTGTCGAACCAGCTTGCTCGCGTACGGTACGGGCGGGTGATCCTCGAGCCGATTATCCACACAAGGAATGCGATGCAGCTAAGGAAGAAGTATGATGCGAGCGTTGCCGACCCAATGTCAGCGAATAGCCACTTGATAGCGATGGTGCGGAATGCACTGGGTTCGAGGTACCAAGCTGTGGTACAGAGGATCGCACTACTCCACGCAAGCACGTGGAACTCTATCGGGACGCTGCGTAGTAGAGTATTCAGCCTTTGCGTGAGTGTCATGGTAGGGACCATTAGCATACCACGGGCTTTACCAAGGATCGCCTAACACTACCGGGGGCGTTGGACCCGATGAAG
>CAZMPG010000002.1:26575-51813 GCA_964568345.1 uncultured Candidatus Saccharibacteria bacterium
GGCCTAACTGGTGTCGGGAGCGTTGGACCCGATGAAGGGCCTAACTGGTGTCGGGAGCGTTGGACCCGATGAAGGGCCTAACTGGTGTCGGGGGCGGGACTTGAACCCGCATGCCTCACGGCACTAGCTCCTAAGGCTAGCGTGTCTACCAATTCCACCACCCCGACGTATCCGGCATAGTAGCACGGTGGAAATGCATTGCGCCACCACGCAGAACGCATAACGAGCGTGTCCCGCTGTTTCCTCGTCGTCACGAGTCACTAAGCAGAATTGTTCGCTTCGCTCCAATTCTGCCAAGTGCTCGCGACCCCGGCTCGACTGTTCTTGCTCCTCGGGGTCGCAAGAACATGTCTCCGCCTCGGACTTGAGCACGCAAGCCAAGCAGTTGGCTTGCTAAGACAGATAAAGACCGCACACGCTGTGCGGTCTTTATCTGTCTTGCTCAAGTCCGCCCAGAAGGACTCGTCCCAGAATCGCGGGTATTTTGTTTCGCAGAGCTCACAAAATACCTCGCGTTCTCGGACGGCTCCTCGCTGTGCTACGCACATGCTCCGGAGCTTCGAGTCCTTACGCACGGTGCGCAGGCACCGTGCTCTGGGCGTCCTCGTCAACAACAAAGCGCGCTCACTGCGCGCTTTGTTGTTTCCTTGTCCGCCCAGAAGGACTCGAACCTTCGACCATTCGCTTAAGAGGCGATTGCTCTACCAACTGAGCTATGGGCGGTGTAGCGAGTATAGCGGCAAACCTGGACACGTGCAAGGAAATGGGCCGCAGTTCGGTTGACTACCGCAGGCAAGGCACACCTTGACGCACCACCTACTACACCAGGTGTTCGTAAAACGGAGCGGGGAAGCCACACTACCTCCGGTAGCCACCCTGGTCGGTGACGTTTGTAAAGCCGTGCTCGGTGAGGACGCGGGCCGCTGTCGCCGACCGCGCACCGCTCGCGCAGTACACTGCAATAGCAGCATCGCGGGGGAGGTCAGGTAGCTCGCCATGTATGATACGCTCCACGCTGAAGTGGACGGCGCCCGACTTGTGCCCCATGAGGTACTCGAGCTTCGAGCGTACGTCAAGAATGTGGGTGGCATCCATATCCCTATCATGCAGGGTGTGACGTCTGTGTGCAAGGGGGCAGGTTACGACGCCGCGAGGAGCGCGAGCGAGCTCAGGATGCCGCCTGCACGGAGCTCGGCGATGAGGATGCGGATATCGGTGAGGTTTACCGTCCCGTCCTGGTTGAGGTCGTACGAGCTTTGGTACCGCATGAAGAGTCGCGCCGAGAGGATACCGACGTCGAGGATGTTGATGTGGCGGTCGCCGTTTACATCGGGCGAGGGGAGTGCTGCAGGGCGAATCGAGAGGGTGAGTGGGCCGCGGTCGCAACTCACCTCTCTGCCGGTACCGTCGTGGGCGAGGAGGTGCGCCTCGGGGAGGTCAATGGTCGCCTCTCCCGGCATAGTCGGTTCAACGACGATGGTGAGCACGACGCCGCTCCCCGTAAAGCCGGTCGGGGAAACGACGCCGCCAGAAAAATGAACATCCGATCCACCGAGTACAGCAGGCTCCTCGCTCCAGAGGTCTACAATGGAAGCTTCGCGCGAGAGTGAGACGATGCGGAGGTAGTCGGGGGGAACGTGCACGACGCCGCCGATGACGTTTATCGGCTCGTCAGCATTCGCGAGGACGTTGAGGGTCACCTGCTCACCGACCGCGACGTACCGGTTCTCGCGGGGGACGAGACACACTTCCTCCGGGTCGCGGGTGAGCGAGAGCGACGAGGCGAGGAGAAACATGATGGGAATGCTCGCGACGATCGCGTGGCGGTGTCGGTCGAGGTGGTGGTGAAGCATGTGCGGTATGCCACCCATGGTACCAAAAGCACCGACCGAGCGGTAGCGCAGTTATTGACACATGGTGTGTATGCGCGATATGGGGAGGGTCCTGCCAGACAGTCGCGGCGTCCGCATCCCTCTCGTCTATAGTCTTAGGGTCCTTCTACTAATAACCTGACATGATTCGGTTTAAGATTTTTGTAAGATTTTGTTTTTCCGATTGAGCAAATCCTGAGGCGTATCGAGATACGATGAAGGATGTGCGATTGAGAAAAAATCAAAGATTGCGAGAATGTGGAAGCGAAACGGGCAGGTTATTGGTGGAAGGACCCTTAGTCTCCTCCAGCACCCGCGAGCTCATGACGAGGTAGAGGAGTGCGATACTGTTCACCGCGGCGCGGATGACGACGTGCTGCTGGTCGTTGAGCGCAGAGGTCGGCACGACACACACGGCGCGGACGTACGTGTTGCGGTGGTCCGATGCATGTGCATAGCACCCCTTGATGCGCTGTCCGGAGAGGAGGAGTTTGTTGCCGAGCTCGGGGGGGGTGTCCGTGGCGCCAGGCCGCGTGAAGAGGTGCTCGGTGAGTGTGCGGCCAGTCGAGAGGTCAATGATGCGGGTGAGCACCCAGGGCACCGCGACCGCCGCGAGGATGTTCGCATTGAGCGATTCGAGCGTGCGTCGGAGGTCGCGCTTGCTCTCGGGAATACGGATGAGGTCGTTGAAGAGCGCGTCTACCTGCACCGCCTGGAGGTTGAGAGCGCCGACGTGGCGGACGAGGTGCTCGTACCGCTCCTCGATCTGTTTCAAGCGAGCGAGGTATGCGCGGTACACGAGGACTCCGATGAGAGAAATAATGGTGAGGAGCATCATCTCGACCGCCTCCTCGGGGAAGACGCTGATGCCGTCACGTACGAGGAGCGGTGTCACGATGATGAGGAGCAAGAGTCCGATGAGGGCGAGACCGTAGAGCGCAATGAAGCGCTGCGTCCACATGCGCTTCGGTACGAGGAGATCCACGACGACGTCAGTGAGCATGTCGAACATGGAGCGGATGTATGCGCTCACGCGGAGCTCCGCGAAGAAAAAGAGACCGAAGCCGAATGCAAGGATGATCTCGGCAAACCGAAACACATGTCCCGCCCAGGCGGCAGCGCTTTGGAGCGCCACAACGACAAGACTTACGACGAGCATCCATGGGACGACCGATGCGAGCGAGGCAACGAGCATAGTCCCGAGCGACACCCCCTGCGTCCGGTACCGTGCTATGGTGAGGCGGTGCGTGCCATAGCTGAAGCGCGCGATGATGGCGACCATGGTGGGGTGCTCGCGGATTCGTTGGTCGAGCCGGGAGAAGGTTCGCTCGGCGCGGTTGAGAATCGGGATCTGGTAGAGCACGTATCCGTACCGGTACCAAAGAAGATCGCCGGCGATAAGGGCTGCGAAGATAACCGCCGATGCGGGGCCGATCGAGGCGCCGCTCACCCGCAGGAGGAAGCCCGCGAAGAGGAGGGCAAACTCACCACCCTCCACGAGGGTGACGGAGAACAGGAGCAGGTAGACGAGGAGCGGTTCCATGGCTCTCTAGGCGATGCGTCGTCCCGTGGGGGGGTGTGGCGTGCGCCTATGAAGGCTACAGCGGCACCCATGGGGCGCGATGAACTGCTGCACATACTCCTCGCCGTAGTCGAAGGTAAGCTCCTCACCTGGGCAGATGAGTTTGGTCACGACGATAAAGATGCGTCCCTCGCTCTCCCGCGACTCGCAGTTCGGGTCGCATGCGTGGTTGAGGTAGCGGGCGAGGTTTGTGCGCGGTGAGCCGTCTATGGTCCACTGACGGTTGACCTCAAAGAGGTAGCGCGCACGCTTCCTCCGGTTTGCGGCGGCGGTGGGAATCATCTTCCCCGTATACTCGAGGTATCGTCCCGGCATGAGTGGCAGCCGCGCGAAGAGGCCAAGGCCTGTGTTCGACCTGCCGATCTTGACATCCTCTGGCTCGAGGGGGCGGGTGCGGCGCATGTGGGGCTAGTAAACCACATGTACAGGCGCGGTGCACGTGTGGTTTACTGGTGTATATGGAAGCGCACGTAGTCCGCAACTTCGACGCGCTTGCGGCGACGCCGCTCCGCAGCGACGCGCTTACGATCGCTGAGGCGGGGTACCGCGCGCTAGCGACACCTGTGGTGGTGCGGCGTGCGGTGGCACGCGACCACGCGACCCTCACTGTCGCAGGGAAGCCCTACGACATCACAGCGTACGAGCACTGCTACCTCCTCGCGGTCGGTAAGTGTGCACTCGATGCGAGCCGCGAGCTTGAAACGATCCTCGGCGACTTCCTCACCGAGGGTGTTGCTCTCGATGTACGCGAGGGGTCGCTCGAGCGGGTACGCGGGTACGTATGTACGCATCCGTACCCATCAGCACAGAACGCCACGGCGACCCGGGCACTCCTCGACCTCGCGACCCAGGCGACCGAACGCGATCTCGTGCTCTGCGTCGTCTCGGGCGGTGGCTCGGCACTCCTCACCCAGCCACTCTCCCACACACCCCTCGCTGAGGCAGAGCTCATTCGCCATCTCTTCCGGCGCGGGGCAACGATCACTGAGCTCAATATGGTGCGTAAGCACCTCTCCACGGCGCGTGGAGGCGGGGTGGCGGCCGCGGCGTACCCGGCGACGGTCGTCTCACTCATTTTCTCAGACGTACCCGGCGACGATATTGCCATCATTTCGAGCGCACCGACCGTGCGCGACACCACGACGTGCGCCGATGCGCGTGCCGTGCTCGAGCGGTACGGTGCCGACCGCGCTGGTTTCCCTGCAACACACCTCATTGAGACCCCGAAGCGCGACGAGCTCTTCCGCCGGGTACGAAACGAGCTCGTCCTCACGAACGAAACCGCACTCATCGCGATGCGTGACTGTGCGGAAGGGCTCGGATACCATACGCTCATCCGCGACACCCAGATGGTGGGCGAAGCCCGTGCCGTTGGTGCCACAATTGCCGCAGAAATCGCTGCTGCCCGTCCACGGAGCGTGCTCCTCTACGGGGGCGAGACAACCGTCACCATTTCTGGCAAGGGCACGGGTGGGCGCAACGAGGAGCTTGCGCTCGGCGCGCTCCTTACGGTTGGCACAGCGGAGCTCGTCGTGTCGCTCGCGTCCGACGGCCGGGACAACACCGACCTTGCAGGCGGCATCGCCGACGCAGTGACGCGGGGTGAGGCGGAGCGTAGGGGGCTTGACCCGACGGACTTCCTGGGCAGGAACGACAGCCATACCTTTTTCCACACATTGCAGCAGGGTGTCGACACGGGCTATACTGGCACTAACGTAGCCGACCTCGTGATCGCCATTAAACAGTAACCTACGGGCGGCCGTCGTTCTTTATGATGCAAGACGCACAACCGCTCATCCGCTGGTACAAGGACCTCACGATAGCCGACGTGCCAGAGGTCGGTGGCAAGAACGCCGCGCTCGGCGAGATGGTGCGCGAGCTCCTACCTCTCGGTGTGCGGGTGCCGAACGGCTTCGCGATCACTGCCGGGGCATACCGCTACTTCCTCGCCGCAACGGGGCTCCGTGTGCGCATCGAGGAGGCGCTCCAGGGTCTCGATACCCACAACATTCCCGATCTCCAGGAGCGAGGGAAGCGCGTGCGCGAGCTCATCCTTGCCGAGGAGCTTCCGAACGATCTTGCTGCAGCTATTGTTTCGGCGTATCGCGAGCTCGTCGAGCTCGAGGGGGCGGAAGATGTCGCGGTGCGTTCAAGCGCCACCGCGGAGGACCTCCCCGGAGCTTCGTTTGCCGGCCAGCAGGAGACGTACCTCAACGTCGTGGGCGACCGCGATGTGCTCGAGGCGACGAAGAAGTGCATTGCGTCGCTCTTCACCGACCGCGCGATTAGCTACCGGGTTGATAAGGGTTTCTCGCACACCGACGTCGCGCTCTCGGTGGGGGTACAGAAGATGGTACGCTCCGACCTCGCGGTCTCCGGCGTTATGTTCTCGATAGACACGGAGACCGGCTTCGACAAGGTCGTCATCATCGAGGGGAGTTACGGCTTGGGGGAGATGGTGGTGCAGGGCAAAGTGACACCGGATAGCTTCACCGTCTTCAAGCCGGCACTCGAGAAGGGCGCACGGGCGGTCATCGCGCGCGATATCGGTCCGAAGGACGTCAAGATGGTGTATGGCGAAAAAGGAGGCGGCGTCATCGTAGACGTGCCGACCGAGGATCGCAATCGGTACTGCCTCTCCGACGAGGAGATCGAGCGGCTCGCGCGGTGGGCGCTCTCAATCGAAAAGCACTTCAGCACGAAGCATGGCCACTACCAGCCGATGGACATGGAGTGGGCGAAGGATGGCGCGACGGGTGAGCTCTACATCGTCCAAGCGCGGCCAGAGACGGTCATCTCGACGCGTGACAAGAATGTGTTCGTTGAGTACGTGCGCAAGGGTACTGGTGAAGCGCTCGTGTCGGGCATCTCCGTAGGTACGAAGATAGCGACCGGTCGGGTGCGGGTCATCCGCGACGTCGCCCATATCAACGAGTTTCAAAAGGGCGAGGTGCTCGTCACCGAGATCACCGACCCTGACTGGGAGCCTATCATGAAAATAGCGAGCGCTATCGTGACCGACAAGGGGGGGCGTACGAGCCATGCAGCCATCGTCTCCCGCGAGCTCGGTATACCCTGTATCGTGGGAACGGAGCGCGCGACCGCGGCTCTCTCGACCGGCCGCGAGGTCACCGTGGACTGTTCCGGCGGGGCGGGGGGTGTCGTATACGCGGGCATCCTCCCCTTTGAGAAGGTAGAGCACCGCCTCGACACCCTCCCCGCGCTTCGCACGAAGGTCATGGTCAATATCGGCTCGCCGGAGGAGGCCTTCAAGCACACGTACCTCCCGGTCTCCGGAGTTGGGCTTGGCCGCCTCGAGTTTATCATCATGAGCCACATCCGGGTGCATCCGAACGCACTCCTCGAGTACGATACGCTCAAGTGGTACGCGGGCGAGGGGCAGCAGGACAAGGCTGAGCTCGTTGCGAAGATTGACGAGCTCACAAAGGGCTACACCGATAAGACGCGGTACTACGTTGACGAGCTCACCGAGGGTATCGCGAAGATAGCCGCGGCGTTCTATCCGCACGACGTTATCGTTCGATTCAGCGACTTCAAGACAAACGAGTACCGGACGCTCCTTGGTGGGTACCTCTACGAGCCCGAAGAGGAGAACCCGATGATCGGCTGGCGCGGTACGAGCCGGTACTACGACGACAAGTTCAAGCGTGCGTTCGGTCTCGAGTGTGAGGCAATGCACCGGGTACGCACCGAGCTCGGGCTCGACAACGTCATCCCCATGGTGCCGTTCTGCCGCACCCTCAACGAGGCGGACCAGGTGCTCGCGGTTATGCAGGAGCACGGCCTCTCGCGCGAGCAGGGGGTCAAGGTGTACGTCATGTGCGAGATACCGGCGAACGTACTCCTCGCGGACGAATTTCTCGACCGGTTCGACGGCTTCTCGATAGGGAGCAACGACCTCACGCAGCTCGTCCTCGGCATGGACCGCGACAACAACGTTATTGCCCACATCGCGAACGAGAACAACGAAGCGGTGAAGCGCATGATCCGCCCCGCGGTTGAAGCGTGCAAGAAGCGCGGTAAGTACATCGGCATCTGTGGCCAGGCGCCGAGCGATTTTCCCGAGTTTGCACAGTTTCTCGTAGGTCTTGGCATCGAGAGCCTCTCGTTCACCCCCGATACGGTCATCAAGACGTTGCCGAAGATAGCGGAGGCGGAGCGCGAGCCCAGAGAAAAGTGAAAAGAACAGGTAAAGTTTTGTTCCCGTCTCACGATTCTATATATGCTGTAGCGTGGTATAGTGCACGTGTTACCCGTGCTGCTATACACGAGCGTCATGCCTACAATAACCACTATCGCTGCTCGCCAGATTTTTGACTCCCGTGGCAACCCCACGGTCGAAGCGGATGTGTACCTCGAGGACGGCTCGATGGGTCGTGCCGCGGTGCCGAGTGGCGCCTCGACAGGAAGTGGCGAGGCGTACGAGCTTCGCGATGGGGGAGCGGCGTACGGCGGCAAGGGGGTCCATGAAGCGGTCGCAAACGTGGGGGAACTCGCGGGGGCGCTCGTCGGGCAGGATGCAGGCGATCAGGAGGTTGTGGATCGTACGATGTGCGAGCTCGACGGGACCGATCGCAAGGAGCGGCTCGGTGCAAACGCCATCCTTGCGGTGTCGCTCGCTGTGGCAAAAGCGGAGGCGGTGGCGCGGGGGGAGCCCCTCTACGAGTACGTGCGGACCCTCTCGCGCATGGCGCCGACACCGATTCTCCCCATGCCGCTCGCTAATCTCATGAATGGCGGACGGCATGCCGCAGGGTCTGCCGACTTCCAGGAGTTCATGGTGATCCCCGTTGGCGCTGCCCGCTTCTCCGAGGCACTCAGGATGGTGGTTGAGGTGTTCCACGCTCTCCGTAGCGTGCTTGTGGATGAGGGGTATGGTACGACGGTGGGCGACGAGGGCGGCTTCGCGCCGCGCCTCCGTCGGGGCAATCGCGAGGCGCTCGAGCTCCTCGTGCGTGCGGTCGAGCGAGCCGGGTATCGGGTGGGCGACGAAGTCGCCTTCGGTATTGATGTTGCAGCGAGTGAGCTTCTCACCGAGGATGGTAGGTACCGGCTTGCGAGCGAGGATCGCACCCTTGAGACCGAGGAACTTATTGATCTCTATGGTACCCTCGCGCACGAGTTCCCCCTCGTCTCTATTGAGGATGGCCTGAGCGAGACTGATTGGGTGGGTTGGCAGTCGCTCACCGAGCGCCTCCAGAACGTCGCCCAGGTTATCGGCGACGACCTTTTCGTGACCAATCCGACCCTCCTCCGGCGCGGCATTGAGGAGCGATCGGCGACCGGCCTCATTGTGAAGGTAAACCAGGTGGGGACGCTCACCGAAGCCATCGAGGCGGTTGATACTGCGGCAGAAGCGGGGTGGGAGGCTGTCGTGTCGCACCGCTCCGGGGAAACGGAGGACACGACCATCGCGCACCTCGCGGTGGGACTTGCAACTGGCCAGATCAAGACAGGCTCGGTGAGTCGCACTGACCGTGTTGCGAAGTACAACGAGCTCCTGCGCATAGAAGAGGAGCTCGGCGATAGCGCTGTGTTTACGGCGTGGAAGTGACAGATAGACCATGCATAGATAGAGGGGACTATGGACGATGGAGGCGAACGGGACCATGGACTATGGACACTAGAGGCGAAGTACCTCGGGGTACCTATAGTCCATTGCCTCATCTACCGCCCCGTCTCAATCTCGACCGCTCGCTTGCCTATGCCCACCGGAGCGATATCGTCAAGCCGCGTACCTGTGCATAACGAAACAGCCCGCAGTACGAGCGCGTTTTTTTGTGCACCCTTGGTCGTGTCGCAAAAATGTTTTCCCGTATGGCGCGTGTAGCGTAGGAGCTTCACCGTCGCGCGGGGAAAGGAGTACAATGCAGAGAACAGGGGCGCAGGTGCGCCATTGCTTACCAGCGTAATGTCGTCGTCCGGTATGTCACGTTCTTCACCACACACCACCCACGCCACGCCCGCCGAGGGTGCAGCGGTTATTGACGCCCTCTTTGCGGAGGGTGCATCCTCCCCCCAGGGGGGCGGACACGCAGACGCGAAAGGGTCATACTACGCTTCGTTCGTGCCGCAGATCCAAAAGCGCGATGGCTCCATTGTGCCGTTCGACTTCACCAAGATCGTGCGGGCTATTTCGCTCGCCATGGAGCAGACCGGCGAAGGGTCGCCCGAGGAAGCCGAGATGGTTGCTCACAAGGTGGTGGCAGATATGGTGCGCATCGCAAAGAAGTACAAAAACTTCCTACCGACTGTCGAGGGTACGCAGGACGAAGTCGAGCGTCAGCTCATCCTCTCCGAGTATGTGAAGACCGCGAAGCACTACATCCTCTACCGCGAGGAGCACGCGCGGGTGCGGAAGAGTACCGTCGCGGTGCCCGAGCACGTACGCAAGCTCGCCGAGGAGAGCTCGAAGTACTTCGCTGGCAACCCGCTTGGTGAGTTCGTGTACCTCCGTACGTATGCGCGGTGGATCGAGGAGGAGAGTCGCCGCGAGACGTGGATCGAAACGGTTGATCGGTATGTCGGCTTTATGCGGGAGAATCTTGGCAGCAAGCTCTCCGACGCGGAGTATGCCGAGGTGCGTGAGGCGATTTTGAAGCAGGAAGCGATGCCCTCGATGCGCCTCCTTCAGTTTGCCGGCAAGCCCGCACGCCGCTGCAACGCTGTCGCCTACAACTGCTCCTTCATCGCCCCCACCTCGATCGAAGACTTTGGTGAGGTACTCTACCTCTCCGCATCCGGCTGTGGTGTCGGTTTTTCAGCGGAGAGTAAGAACATTGAGCAGCTGCCACAGATCAAGGAGCAGACGGGTGTCGTGCTCAAGACCCACGTCGTCGCAGACAGCAAGGAAGGGTGGGCGAGTGCGCTTGTTCACGGCATGAAGACCTGGTACGACGGCAAAGACGTACAGTTCGACTATGCGCTCATCCGGCCTGCGGGGGCGCGCCTACGGACGATGGGAGGCAAGGCATCAGGCCCGGAGCCACTCCGTTCACTTCTCGACTTCACCCGCTCCAAGATCCTTTCGCGCCAGAACCGAAGGCTCCGCAATATTGATGCGCACGATATCCTCTGTAAGATAGGCGAGGCCATTGTCTCGGGCGGCGTACGACGGAGCGCCATGATCTCGCTCTCCGACCTCGACGACGACCTCATCCGCCACGCGAAGGACGGTGCGTTCTACAACACCGACCCCCATCGCATGCTTGCGAACAACAGTGCGGTGTACGAGGTGAAGCCCTCGAGCGAAGAGTTTATGGAGGAGTGGATGGCGCTCATGAAGGGACGGAGCGGCGAGCGCGGCATCTTCAACCGTGGCGGGCTCATGGCGCAGCTCCCGAAGCGCCGGCTCGACCTCTGGGAGGGTCAGGGTGTCATCGAGCACGGAAAGATTGTTGCGCCGATTGGCACCAATCCTTGTGGCGAAATAATCCTCAAAAGTAAGCAGTTCTGCAACCTCTCCGAGGTTATTGCGCGGCGTGATGACACACTCGCGACTCTGAAGAAGAAGGTGCGTATCGCTGCTATCCTCGGCACGTACCAATCGTCGCTCACCTCGTTTAGCTACCTCTCGCAGGCGTGGGTAGACAACTGCGCGAGCGAGCGGCTCCTCGGCGTTTCGGTCACCGGGCAGTGGGATTCCCCGGAGAGCAGGAAGCCAGAGGTCCTCCGTGCGCTCCGCGATGAGGCAATAGCGGTCAACAAGAAGTACGCGAAGCGGTTCGGTATACCCGCCTCAACCGCAATCACTGCGGTGAAGCCCTCGGGCACGGTGTCGCAGACGGTGAACTGTGCGTCCGGCATGCACCCGCGGCACAGTGAGTACTACATTCGGCGGATCCGCATCACCGCGACTGACTCACTCTTCAAGATGCTCAAGGACCAGGGCGTGCCGTACCACCCCGAGGTGGGGCAGGTCGAGGAGACCGCCAACACTTTCGTGCTCGAGTTTCCGGTCAAGTCGCCGAAGAGCTCCGTGTACAGCAATGACCTCTCCGCTCTTGAGCAGCTCGAGTACTGGCGCAGTGTCAAGGAAAACTACACCGAGCACAACCCATCGGTAACCATCTCGATAGGCGACAACGAGTGGGTCGGCGTGGCGAACTGGCTCTACGAGCATTGGGAGATGATCGGCGGCCTCTCCTTCCTTCCGCGCGAGAACCATAGCTACCGCCTCGCGCCGTACGAAGCTATCACCAGGGAGCAGTACGAGGAGCTCGCAAAGCGCTTCGAAAACCTCGACTACTCGAAGCTTGTGACGTACGAGCTCCGCGACGAGACCGAGCAGGCAAAGGAGCTCGCGTGTGCCGGGGGCACGTGCGAGATAGTGTAGGCGAGAGAAAAGTGAAAAGAGGCAAGGGAAAAGAGTGCATGCCGACCATGTTTTCTGCGGGGTTGTGCATACTTCCCCATTCCCTTATGCCGCTCCTGTGCCCTATACTACGAGCATGTACCTCACCTCTCTCGAACTCAATGGTTTCAAGTCGTTCGGCAAGAAGAGTCAGATAGATTTTACGACGCCCGTCACCGCCATTGTCGGTCCCAATGGGAGCGGGAAGAGTAATACTGCAGAGTCGTTCCGCTTTGTGCTCGGCGAGCAGTCGATGAAGTCGCTCCGTGGCAGGCGTGGCGAGGACCTTATCTGGAGTGGATCGAGCGAGGTACCGCGGAGCAACCGCGCGTCAGTAAAGCTCACCTTCAACAACACAAAGCGGCTCCTCAATGTTGACTTCGACGAGGTGGTGCTCGAACGTGTGGTGTATCGCGACGGCACAAACGAGTACCTTATAAACGGCTCAAAGGTGCGCCTCAAGGACATTGCCGAGCTCCTCGCGGGCGCAAACGTCGGCTCATCCGGCCATCACATCATCTCCCAGGGTGAGGCGGATCGCGTGCTCGCGGCCTCCCCGCGGGAGCGCAAGCAGATGATCGAAGATGCGCTCGGCCTCCGCGTGTACCAGTACAAACGTGAGGAGAGCATGAAAAAGCTCGAGAAGACCGAGGAGCATGCACGGCAGGTCGAGGCGCTCCGCAAGGAGAGCGCGCCACACCTGGCTTTTCTTGAGCGACAGGTGAGGAAGCTCGAGAAAGCACGCGAGCTTCGTGGCGAGCTCTCCGGTGCGTACCGCGAGTACCTCCGCCGCGAGCACGTGTACCTCGCGGGGGAGCGGGAGGCGATAGCAGGTGCGCGCGAGGAGCCGACCCATCTCCTCAAGGCGGTCGTCGCACGTATCGCGACGATCCGGAAGGAGCTCGCGGAAGCAGATGCGAGCGATCACGAGCGGGCGAAGGTGCTCGAGCTTGAGCGCTCGCTCGCCGTAGCGCGGCGGGACCACGCGGAGTACGTGCGGTCGGTCGGTCGGATTGAGGGGCAGCTCTCGTTCGAGGAGCGGCAGCTTGAAGCCGAGCGTCGCCGCGCTGCGGAGGGGGAGGGGCAGCCGGTGCCGTACCGCGAGGTCAGCGCCCTCTGGGAGGAGCTCATCCGTATTCTCGACCACGCGCAGGCGCAGGAAAACGAGCAGCACCAGGCCATCAGGGATGCGCTCCACGAAGCACAGGCGACACTCCGCAAGTTTGTGGAGCGCCATGCGCCGCTTGCGGTCGAGGTCGATACGAGCGCATGCGATGAGCTCCGCGCAACGCTTGCCCACACCGAGCGCGAGGTGGCGCGGACCGCCGAGCAGGTTGCCGAGTTCGAAGCGAAGCTTCGCAGCGAGAGCGATGCGCTCGAGCGAGCGACGCAGGCGGGGCGCGAGGGTGAGCGAGCACTCTTCGCCGCGCTCAACGAGCAGACGGAGCTCCAGGCACGCCTCGCGCGCCTCGACGTGCGGGCGCGGGAGCTCGAGCGAGCAGACGAGGAATTCAAGCGGGAGGTGAGCGAGGGCATCGCACTCATTGGCCGCGATGTGCTCGGGTACCGCGATGCGGCCCCCGATACGCCGCTCGACCTCGACGCGTCGGGTGACGACGAGCGCCGTGCCCAGGCCGACAGGCGGCGGGCCCTCGAGAAGCTCAAGATACGTCTCGAGGAAGTCGGGGGGTCGTCGGCTGACGAGGTGGTGCGGGAGCATCGCGACGCTAAGGAGCGCGACGATTTCCTCGCGCGGGAGCTCGCCGACCTCGAGAAATCAGCGGAAGCGCTCCGCACGCTCATTGACGACCTCGGTCGTGAGCTTTCGGAAAAGTTTGCTGCGGGGATTACGGCAATCGGCGCGCAGTTCTCGTCATTCTTCACCCTCATGTTCGGCGGTGGATCGGCGAAGCTCACCACACTTGGTGGCAACAAGGGCGTCATGCGCGCACTCCTCGACGAGTTCACCGGCGCAGCAGAGGAGGCACCCCAGGAAGAGGGTATCGAGATCGAAGTGTCGCTCCCCAAGAAGCGGGTGCAGAACCTCGCGATGCTCTCGGGAGGCGAGCGTACCCTTACCTCGATAGCGCTCATCTTTGCGATAAGTCAGGTGAACCCTCCCCCCTTCATCATCCTCGACGAGACAGACGCTGCGCTCGACGAGGCAAATAGCCGCCGGTACGGCGACATGATCGAGAGCCTCGCGGCGAAGAGTCAGCTCATCCTCATCACCCACAACCGCGAGACGATGAGTAGGGCGGGGGTGCTCTACGGTATTACCATGGGGCTCGACGGCGTCTCGAAGGTCCTGAGCGTCAAGTTCGAGGAAGCAGCTGCGGTGGCGAAATAAGGGCGTAGGTCGTAGCGGTAGTAGGAGGTCCACTATTGTAGGGGCAGGTCAAGGGTGTGCAGGAGGGGTGGGGGAGGTACAATGACAGGTGAGAGGAAAGTAAAAAGAGAAAAGAATAGGGCGACGAGCATTGTTTTCTCTTATCACTTTTCTCTTTTCTCTTATCACTTTTCTCTCCGCTCTATGAAACAGCTCTACCTCATCGGCATCCTCGTCGCGGTGATGCTTCTCGTCCTCACGGGACTCTCGAAGCTCGGTGCGCGGGACGCGCCCACCAAGAACGCTGTCGACGCGCGCGTTAGCTCGCCGAGCGACATTGTCGCAGCGGACCAGGTAGACCAAGCAAACCAGGAGCAACGTGCCCCCACCTCTACTATCACTACTACCACAACCACCATGAACACCGCATCCACTACGTCCGAGGAGAGCCGCAGCACAACGCCCATCGTGCTCCACACCTCGCTCGGCGACATTACGCTCGAGCTCGCCACAAAGGACATGCCCATAACGGCGGGCAATTTCATCAAGCTTGCGCGGAGCGACTTCTATGACAATACGAAGTTCCATCGCGTTATTGCTGGCTTTATGATCCAGGGCGGTGACCCCCTGACAAAAGACGATGCACAGGCTGCGCGGTGGGGAACCGGCGGCCCGGGATATGCGATACCTGACGAGTTTGGCCCCCGCTTCAGCAACGCGCGCGGCACGATCTCGATGGCGAATGCGGGCCCTAACACCGGAGGCAGCCAGTTCTTCATCAACACAGTTGATAATGTATTCCTCGATGGGAAGCACCCGGTCTTCGGTAAGGTCGTCTCTGGTATGGACGTCGTTGATGCGATTGCAAAGACGCAGACAGGACCGCGCGACGTACCGGTGACGCCAGTTGTCGTGCGCGATGTGGAAGTGCGCTAGAGGCGAGCGAGTGGAAGAGATAACGCACCTTCCTTCGTCTATAGTCTTTTGTCCAGTCGTTCCACGGTCTATTGTCTTTTGACTATAGACCCGTATCATCCATAGTCTTTTGTCCCGAGTTTCGTCTATTATCCTACCGTCCTTACGAGCTCCCAGTCTATCGTCTTACGCTCGATGTCAACCGCGATAAGGCGCACCCGCACCGTATCGCCGGGGGAGAAGCGGGAGCCGGAGCGCTTGCCGACGAGCCGGAAGCCGTGGTCGCGGAGCTCGTAGAAGTCGTCGCGGAGTGACGCAGTACGTACGAGGCCCTCCGCCATCGTTTCCCGCTCCTCGACGAAGATACCCCAGTCGTTGATGCCGGTCACCGTGCCGCTAAACTCGTCACCGATTCTGTGCGAGAGGAACTCAACCTGCTTGAGCTTGATGGAGTCGCGCTCCGCTTCCATCGCCGCCACCTCCCGCTCGGTCGCGTGTGCGCACATGCGCTCGTGCCACGCATACTCCTCGGTACCAAACGGCGCTCCAGCGAGGAGCCGCTTCACGATGCGGTGCACCATCACGTCTGGGTAGCGGCGGATCGGCGAGGTGAAGTGTGTGTACGTCGCAAAAGCGAGGCCGAAGTGCCCGATGTTTTTTGTCGAGTAGATCGCTTTCGCCATTGAGCGGATCACCGCTGTCTCGACGAGCTCCTGCTCGGGGGTGCCCGCAATAGCCTGGAAGAGGGCGTTAATCGCCTGCGCGGTCACCGTGCCGCGCGTGTGGGGGAGGTCGTACCCGAGGATGCGGAGGAAGAGCGCGAGCTCCTCGATGCGGTCGGCTTTCGGGGTGTCGTGGATACGCCACACGAAGACCGGTGCACCCTTCGTGCGGCCGCGGCGAATGTTTGCCGCGTACGCGGCAACCTCGCGGTTCGCGAGGAGCATGAGGTCCTCGATCATGAGCATCGTGTCGAGCCGCTCCTTACGAAACGCGCGGACCGGCTTTCCCGCCTTATCGAGCTCAAACTTCACCTCATCGGTCTCAAAGGCAATCGAGCCGTTGCGGAAGCGCGCGTCGCGGAGGTTGCGGGCTATCGTGTCGGCGGTCCGGAGCTCGTTGTAGAGCGTGCCGCGGCCCCCGTCGAGTACCGCCTGCGCATCAGCGTACGAGAAGCGGTGGTCGCTCTTGATCACCGTCTCCCCGTACCACGCGGCGAAGATGTCGCCCTCCATCGAGAGCTCGAAGATGGCCGACATGGCGAGGCGTTCCTCGTGCGGCACGAGCGAGCAGAGGTCGTTTGAGAGTGCCTCGGGGAGCATCGGTATGGTACGGTCCACGAGGTAGATCGAGGTGGCGCGCTTCTGCGCCTCTCGATCCATCGGGCTGTCGGGGGTAAGGTACGCGGAGACGTCGGCGATGTGCACCCCGAGCTCGATGTGGCCGTTAGGGAGCTCGCGTACGGAGATAGCATCGTCGAAGTCTTTCGCATCGGCGGGGTCAATGGTGAAGGTCGGCACGGTGCGCATATCGCGTCGGCGGGTGCGTTCACCGGCAAAGAATGCTTCTTTGCCGCGCTCGATCTCCGCCGCTTGCGCTTCGACCTCGGGGGGGAAGCGCCAGTCGAAGCCCTGCTCGGCGACGACTGAGCGCATCTCGGTCTCATGCTCTCCTGTGGGGCCAAGGACACTTATGAGGCGGACGAGCGGGGTCTTCTTCGGCGAGCTCCAGCGGACGAGCTCGACCGCCACCTTCTGCCCCAGGGGCGGCGCCTCGGCACCGCGCTCGAGGATGAAGTCGGTGTACACGCGGTGGTCGTCGGGCCGAACGAAGAGGAAGCCGCCCTCCTCCTCGAGCGTGCCGACGAAGCGTGTTTTTGCACGGGTGACGACCGAGGTCACCTCGCCCTGCACGCGGCCGCGGAATGCCCGTGGGAGCTCCACCACTGTCACCGTGTCGCGGTGGAGTGCGGTGTTGAGGCGCTCGGGTGCAATTTCGATATCTTCCTCGCGGTTGGGGACATCCACGTACCCCACACCCTTCGCGGTGAGGCGGATAACGCCGGTCTCTTCGGTTGGCCGTGCGGGGCGCCGGTGTGCTGCCCGTCGTGGCGCGTAGTGGTGTGTGCGGCCGCCTTTCGTGGGGGTATGCTGGTGCATAGGTGCAGTATAGCACAGTGCCTGCACAAAAAATCGCCGATCCTCCAAGGTCGGCGATTCCAACGATAGTTTATCTACTCAGGTCGCGGCGAAGTAGACCAGGGTCCCTTCGTTCGCCCCGCTACCGCAGCGTGATGCTCGGTACTCCCCCGGTCGGGACGACGGCGACACCCTTGCTTGCGGCATAGATGAGGATAGCCTCAACCTCGGAGATATTCGCCTCGTATCCGCCCGGTGCCTTCACAGCATCGTCGGGGACGACCTTGTGGAAGCAGAGCCCCAGGTGTCCCCCCTGCGCCACGGCCGCGTCAATACGGCTCGTGATCTCCGCCACCGTCGTTTCCGACGTCGGACAGAACGTCGCGAGCGCGTACGGGTTCGTGAGGCCGGGCAGGTTGATGCCATCCGAGACTCCTCGCCCGTAGCTGTAGCCAGCCATCGCTACGGCTGCAAGCTCGCGATCGCTTGCAGCCCCGTACGGGTACGCAAAGCCGCTTACCGTGGCGCCCACCATCGCTTCGAGGACCTCCCGCGACCCGGCGAGCTCCTCCGCGAGCCGCGCGGCGTCAACCGTGGTGAGGTCGACGTGGGTGTGCGTGTGCGATGCGATCTCGTGCCCTGCGGCAGCGATTGCCCGCACCTCGTCCCACGAGAGGTATGCTTCCCAGCCGCCTATCGTGGGCTCGGTGTTGAGGTTGAAGGTCGCTTTGACGCCCAACCGCGCAAGCAGCGGCACTACGGCAGCTTGACTCTTCCACCCATCGTCGAAATCGATCGACAGGTACGCTGTCGGCACCACCGGTGCCACCGTCCCCTTGACGAGCGATACGTCGTCGAGGATAAATGCCCCGATGCTGTAGGCGACTGGGTACGCCCGCATGCTGATCGCTCCCGGGGGAGGGGTGGGGACTGGGGCGGAGAAGGTACTCCACTCGCTCCCTACCACCGCCGATCCAAGCCAGTCGTACGCAACTGACCCGTCACCCATGACGTACTCGACGTCGAGGGAGAGCTCTTGGCCAGCCTCACGAACGCAGGGAATCGTGGTGACCGGCACCACACATGCGCCACGGAGTAACATGGTGAACGTGTACACCACACCCTCCTGAATTGGCACGTGGGCCGTCGGCACGAATGCGACGCCGCTATCGGCGCCGACCGCTGTGACGGTGACTAGAGCACCGTTCCGGTGCTCGCCAACCGACAGCTGTGCGGTGGCCGATATGTCGCCCCAGCCACCGAGCTCCCACCCGTCGACGAGCGCTTGCTCAAAATTTCCGTTCGCAACCAGATTGACTGGTTGCACCGCGGCGTGGGCACTGCCCATGCCACACCAGGCGAGCACTGCGCTAAGCAGTACCCTCGTTACCATTTGTTTCATTATGTCAATCTCCTCAAAAAGCACCCACGGCGGGTGCGACCTACCTAGAGAGTACCACACATTGTACACAAAAGCAAACGCCGCCCTCCTTAGGAGGGCGGCGGATCGCGCTCAGTGCATGAGGAAACTGTGGTCGTACTCGAGGTACGATCGGACCGCGGCCAAGTACTGCGGCGCGAAATCGCGTACGTGCGGTTCATCCAAGCGCATCAGCAACCCGTCGCAGAGGTAGCGCGCATGTGCGCGCCGCTCATCCCGGGTGAGTGACTCCGGACCCCGTGCGGGGTCGGCCCGGCGTGGGGTGACCCCCTCGTGGTCGAGCGCGCTCCGGTACTGGATGAGCCTCGTGATCGCCACCTCCGGCGATACGTTCGGCACCCCGTACATACGGGCGTACACCTGGGAGCCCATGCGTAGAGCCGCGAATGTGACCTGCCATCCATAGAGCCACAACCCAACCCCCGTATAGGGCATGAAAACGGTCCTGGTATACATAGCATGCTTCTCCTCTGTTTGTGTCCGCGAGCAAGTGTACGCTTCCTTGACGAAACACGCAAGTGTTGCGCTATGTGTACCCCTTGCCCCGCGTTCGCTTGTGGTGTATAACTATGCCACTATGGCGTACGCAATCGTTGAAACGGGAGGAAAGCAGTACCGCGTCGTTGAGGGCGGGAGTATTGTTGTGGAGAAGCTCGTGGGCAAGGCGGGCGATACGGTCGTCTTCGACAAGGTGCTCCTCCTCGACGATGGAGTGACGACAAAGGTTGGCATGCCCTACCTTGAGGGGGTGACCGTATCGGTGTCGCTTGCTGGGGCGGTACGGGGCAAAAAGCTCCTGGTGCAGAAGTTTCGCGCAAAGAGCCGCTACAAGCGCCGCCTCGGCCATCGCCAGGAGTACACGAAGCTCTCCGGCGCACAGGTCGCCGCAAAGAAGTAAGCAACCGCTCGTCACGAGCGGTTGTTGCGGCAAGAGAAGACCCCGACAGAGCGCGTCGGGGTCGGGTGTACGGTCAATGGGCACCCTCCTGTGCGGGTGGTTGGTCAACGTGCGAATTGTGGTCGCGTATCCGAAACCTCCGCGTAGATTGTCCGTGCCAGAACTCTGGCCGCACGTTACAGGGCGTCTCGAAGACGCACCTGCCAAAGAGAAAGAAGGGAAAGCCACGTCTGCATGCCTCGTGTGCGACAGAGTACCCGCCACGGTAGCGATACTTTGGCGTTTCCGGTGGCACGAAAACGCGATCGCGATCTATTGTAACCATACGCACCTCCTCGCGACGCATGGGCGAACTGTGTGGGGAAGACCTGGCTATAGGGTACACGGAGCACGAGCTTCGTCAATACCTCCCGCGCAATGCATTCTTCATGGTGTCGGCATCAACGTACTCGAGCTCGGTGCCGGTCGAGAGCCCGCGGCCGAGGTGGGTGAGCTTCGTGCCGCGTTCGGTAAGCACCCCGTTGAGACGGTCGGCGATGAGGGTCGCGGTGTCCTCGCCCTCGGTTGTCGCGGAGAGGGCGCAGATGACCTCGGTGATACCCGGGTCGCGGGTGAGGCGCGCGGTAAGCTCGTGGAGCCGCACCTTTCGCTCGGGCTCCCTGTCGAGCGGGCTTGCGGAGCCGCCGAGCACGAAGTACCGGCCGCGGTACGCCCCCGTGCGCTCGATGTTCTCGAGATCCACGTCTTTCTCTACAATGAGGAGCGTGTGGGCATCGCGCCTATCGTTTGCGCAGAGGTCGCAGCGCTCGGCGCCCTCGTGGGCGGGGAAGAGGCGCATGCAGTCACCACACGTGCCGACCTCGCGCCGAGCAGCAAGGAGCGTGCGGGCAAGCTCCTCGACCCACGCGCGCTCGCGGGTGAGGAGCCAGTGGGCGAGCCGCCGCGCCTGGCGGGGGCCGATGCCGGGAAGCTCGCGGAGGAGCTCGGTGAGTCGGAGGAGCGTGTCGTGCATACGTGGCTTACCAGTCGTCGGTGATGCTTGCCGCCGGGGTGCCCTGATCGAGCGCAGCAAAGTTCGACTTCTCGATGGAGAGGAATGACGTCTTCTTTTCGTCGAAGTAGAGATCTATTTTCCCCACCGGCCCGTTGCGGTGCTTCTCGACCAGGATCTCCGCAATGTTTGGCCGGTCGCTCGTCTCGTTCATCTTGTCGTCGCGGTGGATGAACATGACAACGTCGGCGTCCTGTTCGATAGAGCCAGAATCGCGGAGGTCCGAGAGGCGCGGCTTGCCGCGACGCTGCTCGACCGCGCGGGAGAGCTGCGAGAGCGAGAGTACCGGTACGTTGAGCTCGCGCGCGAGCGCCTTGAGCGAGCGCGAGATCTCGGTCACCTGCTGGACGAGCGAATCAGCGCTGTGCTTGCCGGTCGGCGCCATCATCTGCAGGTAGTCCACGACGATGAGCCCGAGGCCGTGTTCGCGCTTGAGGCGGCGGGCGACCGAGCGCATCGCGAGGATGTTATTTGCCGGCTTGTCGTCTATGTAGATCGGTGCGACCGAGAGCCGATCTATCGCCTCGCGCACCTGGGCAAACTCCTGGTCGGTCGAGAGCTTGCCGGTGCGGAGCTTCCACGCATCGACACGCGCCTCTGCGGCGAGCATGCGGTCCACGAGCTGCTGGCTGCTCATTTCGAGGGAGAAGATGCCGACCGACGTGCCGTGGAGGATGGCGGTCTGGCGTGCGATGTCGAGCGCGAGCGCCGTCTTCCCCATCGATGGGCGGGCGGCGAGGATTACGAGGTCGGAGGGCTGAAGGCCGGCGAGGAGGGCGTCGAGGTCTTTGAAGCCGGTCGGCACCCCCCGCATCTCGTCGCTCGACTTGTGGAGATGGTCGATGCGCTCCCACGCTTCGCCGAGCGATTCGCGCATCGAGACGAACTTATGGAGCGAGGGAGTATTCGTGATCTCGTAAATCTTTTTCTCGGCAGCTTCAAGCGTCTCCTCGAGGTCGCGCCCCTCGTCGAAGCCGAGCTCGGCAATGTACTCCGCGCTGTCTATAAGCGCGCGGAGGGTTGCCGTCTTCTGCACGAGGTCCGCGTAGTGGTGGGCGTTTGCGGTCGCGGGGACGCTGTTCACGAGGTCGGCGAGGTACGCTGCGCCGCCCGCTCGTTCGAGGAGCTTGCCTTCCTTGAGCCGCGTCGAGACGGAAAGGACATCGATGGGGTCGCTCTTCGAAAAGAGCTCTCGCATCGCCGTGTAGATGGTGCGGTGCTTCTCGACATAGAAGCTGTCCGCACTTACGAGGTCGGAAATGTCGTACATGCACTCGGGCTTAATCATGATGGCACCGAGGAGCGCCTTCTCCGCGTCGAGCGACTGGGGCGGAACGCGGAGCTTCGTGGGGGAGGTCATGCCGCTCTATTCTACCACCGGCACGGTACCTGCGCTCTCGACAGCCCTGTGGGGTGGTGGTCAAAGGGGGGAGTGGGGGGTAGAATAGTGGCGAAAGAGAAGAGTATAAAGAGAAAAGAAACGCCCATCTCGTCATCTTCTCTTTCCTCTTTCCCCTTTCCTCTTTTCTCTCATATGCCCCACCACGCAGTCGTCTTCGAGGGGGAGAGTAGCGCGGCGCGCGCGGCAGCGCTCGCGTACGTGCGCGAGACACTTCTGCTCCCCCTCGAGCGCAATCCCGACGTAGTGGTGTACGAGCACGAGCGGCTGGGGATAGACGATGCGCGTGAGCTCAAGCTGCGCGCAAGCCAGGCGCCGCTTAGCGCGGGGCAAGCGTTCGTGCTCGTATTCGACACAGCCACCCGCGAGGCGCAGAACGCACTCCTCAAGCTCCTCGAAGAGCCCGCCGAGGCGACGTACTTCGTCCTCGTGGTGCCCTCGATCGAGCTCCTCCTCCCGACCGTACGCTCGCGGCTCGCCTACGGGGGAAGGGCGCGCGGTGCACCCGTAGAGCTTCCGCTCGCGGAGCGGTTCCTGAGCGCCACAATCGGGGAGCGGCTCACGCTCATCGAGCCCCTCGTGAAGGAGAAAGACCGTGCGCGGGTGCGTGCATTCCTCGACGCGCTCGAGCAGATGCTCTACCGGCAGGGGGTAGGAAAACGCGCTGCTGAGCTCCGTGAGGTCGTGTTCGTGCGGGGGTATGCCGACGATCGGAGCGCGTCGGTCAAGATGCTCCTCGAGCACCTCGTGCACGTGCTGTAATTTCTCGTAGGTGCATGGTCTCGCCTCTGGAGAGGGGAGTAGCGTGTGGTACGCCCCATGCTGTGCATAGCCCTGCTCGACAATGTACCTGTCCATGGTACGGTGGAGCGTAGGGTCATAGAGGAGGATCCCATGAACAACGAGGAAATCTGGTTTACACGCCAGAGCGTCGGCCCGCCGGCGTCATGGCAGAACGGGCCGCCTATCCGGGCGCCCCTACAGCAAGCGGGGGGCTTTCTCCCGCAGATGGTCCAGTGCGGCCTCTTCCGACAGGGAGAGTGCCAAGCATTCTTTGGCTCCTCGGAGCCCAAAACCCAACAGGCACAGTAGTGTCTTGGAGGCCATAATGCACGATTCGCAACGTCCGCCGGCATAGCAACTCTGTGCCGGCGCATTCGTTGTGGTATACTGGCTGTACGCATTTACAGAACCCACCTCGCGTATGTACACCTTCACCCCCTTTACGAAAGCGCTCGCCTCGGCGGCTGACCACCTCAAGCAGGAGCTCGCGACGATACGGACCGGCCGCGCGGCGCCGGCGCTCCTCGATGGTGTGCGGGTCGAGGCGTACGGGAGCTCGATGAAGCTCGAGCAGGTGGCGAGTGTGACCATCGAGGATGCGCGGAGTATCCGTGTCGCCCCGTGGGATCAGAGCCAGGTACGTGCCATCGAGCGGGCCTTGAGCGAAGCTGATCTCGGCGTATCGCTCGCTACCGACGAGCGCGGTGTGCGGGTATCGTTTCCAGAGCTCACGAGCGAGCGGCGTGAGCAGCTCGTCAAAATCACCCGCACCAAGCTCGAAGAGGCGCGCGCGATGATCCGACGCGAGCGCGAAGCGGTGTGGCAGGACATCCAGAAGCAAGAAAAAGAAAAACAGCTCTCTGAAGACGAGAAGTTTCGCGCGAAAGAGCAGATGGAGAAGCTTGTCCAGGATGCAAACCGTACGCTCGAAGAGCTCGCTGAGCGAAAGGAGGCGGAGCTGAAGGCGTAACGAGAGAAAAGTAAAAAGAAATATTACACTCCTCTCCTTCTTTCCTCTTTTCTCTTTCCTCTTTTCTCTCTCCATGACCATCCTCATCTTCCTCGCCGTCCTCGTCGTACTCATCCTCGTCCACGAGTTTGGGCACTTTATCGTTGCGAAGCGTTTCGGTATCCGGGTTGATGAGTTTGGTATCGGCTTTCCGCCAAAGATCTTCGGGAAGAAGGTTGGGGAGACCGAATACACGGTAAACGCGCTGCCCATAGGCGGCTTCGTGCGTATCTGGGGTGAGGACCCAACGCAGGAGCACTATACAGACGGCCCCGATCGGGAGCGGAGCTTCGTGAGCAAGCCCCGCGTGGTACAGGCTGCAGTGCTCGTCGCTGGTGTTGCGATGAATGTGCTCCTCGCATTCGTGCTGTACACGGGCACATTCCTCGCGGGGATGCCGACCCAGGTAGACGAGGCGCACCCCGACCCGTCGGTGCGCGACGTGCGCCTCCTCGTTACTGAGGTACTCGTCGGGAGCCCTGCGGCAAGTGCCCTGCGCCCGAGTGACGCTATCGTCGCAGTGCGGCGGGGCGACGTGTCGCTTATGGGCGACGCGGTCCGATCGCCGAAAGCGGTCGCTGACCTTGTGGCGTCGGGGGCAGACTCCGGTGTCGTGCTCACCGTCCTGCGGCATGGCGCTGAGCTCGACGTGCCGATAGCGCCGGTGCGCGGTCTCATCCCCAATGATCCGGGGCGGGCAGCTGCTGGCTTCACCATGAGCCTCGTCGGCACGAAGCAGCTTTCCCTTGGGGAGGCCCTCACCCAAGCCTCACTCCGCACCGTCTTCACGATCCGCGACATTGCCTACGGACTCGGTGAGCTCGCGTGGGGCGCGGTACGCGGCACCGCGGACCTCTCGCAGGTTGCTGGGCCGGTCGGCATAGTCAACCTCGTCGGTGATGCGGCAGCACTCGGCTTCACCTGGCTCCTCACCTTCTCTGCGTTCATCTCGCTCAACCTCGCGGTCATCAATTTGCTCCCCATCCCCGCGCTCGATGGTGGCAGACTCCTCTTCGTTTTCATCGAGGTGCTACTCCGGCGCCCCATCACGCCCCGCATCGCGACGCGCGTCAACCAGGTAGGCTTCATCGCACTCCTCGCTCTCATGGCGCTCGTCACCGTGCACGACATCGTGCGGCTGTGGGGGTAACGTGTACGTGTAGCAGATTGCTTGCTATCGAGACCGCGCGAGCTTCTGCTGAAGCTCGCCGGGGAGTATGAGTATGGGTCGGTATGCGCCGACCCGTTTTGCGTATGCATACACGCGACATTGTAGGGGTACTACCCTCAATCAACCACCAGAAACTCGTTGTCTTGCGAGCCCGCCACAGGTGGGGCGAGGCAGTCGAAAACCACGTTCGTTGTCATAGAGAAACCCCTCAGATCATGGACCGCTTCCCGCCACCTCTGCTCGCGGCTAAAGTCCTGCGGTCATCCCCGCAGCAGGC
>CAZMPG010000003.1:0-48447 GCA_964568345.1 uncultured Candidatus Saccharibacteria bacterium
CCCTCCCCCACCGGCAGCTCCACCGTGAACGTACTCCCCTTCCCAATACCGGGCGAGGAGACGTGTATCCAGCCGTTGTGCGCCTTGATGATCTCACGGGCGATGTAGAGCCCCAAGCCGGTGCCGTACACCGAGCCCTCGTTTGCGTTACTGGCGCGGTTGAACTTCTGAAAGAGGTGCTCCTGCTCCTCCGGAGCGATACCGATGCCGGTGTCAGCCACCTTCACGGTGACCGCACGGTGCTCGGGGTACGACTCGATGCTGATCGACACCGAGCCAGCAGGGGTGTACTTGATCGCATTGTCGATGAGGTTTGAGAAGATCTGCTTGAGCTTGCCCTCGTCTGCCTGTACGACGTGCTGCCCCTCACCCCCTGCGACGATCGCAAGGGCGAGCCCCTTCTTCTCCGCGATGACGCGGAGCTCGTCTACCACACTCTGCACCATGGTGAAGACGTCGGTGCGCCGCATCGTGTAGCTCATCCTCCCCTGCTCGATGCGGGTGACGTTGAGGAAGTCGTCAACCAGAATCGCGATCCGCTTCCCCGACTCGAGGATACGGCCGAGGGGCTCGTGAAGCTGCTCGGGTACCGCGCCGAAGGAGCCGTCGAGGAGCATCGAGGAGTAGCCCTTGATGGCGGCGATGGGGGCGCGGAGCTGGTGGCTCGCTACCGAAACGAACTCCGTCTTCTGCTTGTCGAGCTCCCGCAGCCGCGCATTTGCATTCGCAAGGTACCGCGCAAGCCGTTCCCCCTTCTCGCGGTTCTCGATCTCTCGCTTGACGCTCCGAATGAGGAGGAGGCCGAAGACGAGTGTGCCGGCAAGGAGTGTCGCCTCGAACGCTACACCCTTCGCCGTGTCAGCGAGGAGCATGCGGGTAAAGATGGCAACCCAAATGCTGAGGGCAAAGAGCTCTGCCGCAATCACATTGACGTTGAAGAGATTGTGCTTGAGCACCGCGATAGCAGAAAAGACAACAAAGAAAATAGAGCTCTGGGCGTCGTATGAATTGATGGCAGCATACCCAAACCACGGAAGTATGAATGAGGTACATGCAGTAATGAGCCCAAACGTAAGAAAGCCAACGAGAATGTAGCGAAGCTGGAGCCGCTTCTCCGCGTCAGGTGTACGCATCCCTCCCACGAGCCGGTAGATAAGAAAGCCATATATGAGAATGAATATTGCACTGTAGAGGTCAAAAAAAGGACCGAAAACATACTGGTACGTTCCGTCCGGGGAGATACTGAAATCACGCAGCACTGCGCCTGGGGCAAATGCCATGAGTGCAAGTGTTGCTGCAGTAGCAACGTATACTATAAGACGTCGTAGCGAGACGGATCCATAGAGGAGTATTTCGATCCACACGAGAGCCGTTGGGACAACGCACGCGCCTATGGCATACCAGCTTTGCAGCAATACGAGGCTCGGGCTAACAGAAAAGAAGGTATAGTTAGCAAACACCCAAAGCGTTGTCACCGATGAGAATCCTACAAACGCCCTATTGAGTCTCGCTCGTGGGTTGTTAACCAGCACAAGCACCCCAAGCAACAGGTTCGCGGCACCAGCAACCAATGTTATGGCATTGATGTATGCGGCAGGCATGGTAACTACACCCTACAGTATAGTGCATCATGCCCCGCGTGGGGTACGTGTAAATCCACTATTTCTGCGTCATCGCCCGTTGCTTTCGCAGTATACGGCCACATGCTACACTTTCATTACGTACAAGTATGAGGGTGTCAATTGAACACATCATCGAAGACGATGAGATCAGAGCTATACTGTATGCACTTGAAAAAGCCGAGCGCGGAGCAAGTGCGGCAGAAGTGTGTGCCCTAGTCGACGGTATCCGCACAGCGCATCCGGAAACAGCATCGGTTTCGCCGCATGAAATGATCTACGTACTGGTGCATGACTACGCACGTGAGAATATTGACCTCCCAACCCTCAAGGAGGAGATTTTCGAGCTCCTTGATGAGTACCATATGTTGAAACGGGCGGTATGAGTACCGCCCGTATGTTCCTTGAGCCGATTTTTTATTCGGTCACTTCTTCCCACCCCCGTGACTGTCCGAGTGAAACTCCTTGTAGTGCCCATCCGTGGACCCTTTTGCGACATCATGGAAATGCTCTTTTGAACCGCTTTCCCGGGGTATTGGGGACAGGCACTATTTCTTCGATCTCCCAACAGCTCGTTTGGTTTGTTCGAGCCCGTAGATGGGAGAAATAGTGCCTGTCCCCAATTTCCGCAATTTCGCAATTTCCGAGTCGCCGCTGTAGGCCTGAGTGTCTTTGTCAGTATAGCCTTTCACCGCACACCTCCTTCAGGTGTTGCTCGCCGGCGGGACCATCCCGCTCGGTCTGTGTGGGAGTCTAGCAGGGGGGGCGATGGGTGTCAAGCACCGCCCCACTTTGCAGACACGCTACACACTACCAAGCCGCTTCCCTATGTCGGCACACACGGTGAGGAGTGTGTCTATATCGGCAGCGGTGTGGGTCGCCATGACCGAGAAGCGGATGCGCTCCTTACCCGGATTGACCGCGGGCGGTCGCACGCAGGGCGCGAGGATGTGCGCTGCCGCGAGCTCGTTTGAGAATGCGATCGCGAGCTTTTCGTCGCCGAGGAAGAGCGGCACGATCGGGGTGATCTCGCCGAGTACGGTGAAGCCCGCAGCGCGGAGCCCCTCGCGCAGGTGCCGCGCGTTTTCGAGGACTGCAGCCCTTCGGTCGTCGCTCGCGGCGATGATCTCCGTCGCCTTGATGAGAGACCGGACGATAGAGGGGACGATGGGGTCGGAGAAGATGTATGAGCGCGCGGTGACACGGAGGTAGTCGGCAATCTTTTGTGGTGTCGCTACGAAGCCGCCGATGCTCCCGAAGGCTTTCGTGAAGCTCCCCATGAGCACGTCCACCTCAGCCTGTACACCGAGGAGCCCTGCAGCGCCAATACCATGCGGCCCGAGCACACCCACGCCGTGCGAGTCGTCTACCATGAGGATGGCATCGTGTGCGCGCGCAAGCGCCGTCACCTCCTTGAGGCGGGCTATCTCTCCATCCATGCTGAACACGCCGTCGGTGATGACGAGCTTCCGCTTGCCCTTGTGCGCGGCAAGCACTCGCTCGAGGTCCTCCATGTCGCTGTGTTTGTACACGACACGTTCCGCACTCGCCAAGCGCACCCCGTCAATGATGCTCGCGTGGTTGAGTTCGTCACTGATGATGACCCCGGGCGTCTCCTGGACGAGCGAGAAGTAGGGGAACGGGTCGACGAGCATGCGGATAACCCCGACGTTGGCGAGGAAGCCCGAGGAGAAGGTGATCGAAGCGTCGAACTCGAAATAGCGAGCGAGGGCTTCTTCGAGTGTCACCTGCACGTCGAGCGTACCGGAGAGGAGGCGCGTGCTGCCGGAGCCGACGCCATACTCCTTGACACCCTCAATCATTTCGCGCTCTATGTCGTCATTTCGCGCGAGACCGAGGTAATTATTCGAGCAGAAGTTCGTAAACTGCTCGCCCTTGATAGTAATGTGAGGCACACATGACGGGCCGGTCACTGTCTGGATATTTGGGTACAGCCCCCCTGCCCTCGCGCCGTCAACGTACGTCTCAAAATAGCGGTATGAATCTTTGTGCATGGGGACACTATACACCTTTGTGCGCGGGGTTCAAATCGCGCCTCTTTTGGGGAAAAAGGCGGGAAAATTGGGGACAGAAAATTGAGAAATTGGGGACAGGCACTATTTCTTTGGTCTCCCAACAGCTCGTTTGGTTTGTTCGAGCCCAAACACTTCAATGGTTTTCTCCACCCACCCCATAGTACCAAACGGTACCCCTTTCACAACAGAGGTACGGATATTCTTGAGCAACTCTGCGGGTTCAGGGTCATTGATCCATGTTGCGTAGTTTCGTGGCAGGGGTGTTGATGGTGGTGAAAGTATTTTTTGTTGCTGCTGAGCTCCCTTCAGGCGTCGCCACGCACTTCCCCACCGCCATTCTTCTGCTCGTTTGACCAACCCTGCTCGTACCGCATTTCGTTCTACATATTTGAGAACAGTAAGCAGGTGCTTGTCATCCTCTATCAGGAACGACTTGTACCGCCCTTGGTAGAGCGGTCCGGTACCTATCGTGCGGGTTGTCGTATGCACTCGTCGTGTGTGTGCATTGGTAAGCTTGTGCATGAACGTACTGAGATTGCCATCAGTACTAGGAAGCACAAGCAAGTGCCAGTGATTGGGCATGATGCAGTATGCAAGTATCTGCACGCCTGTTTCCTGTGCGCTTTCTATGAGTAGATGCTCAAAGAGTTCGTACTCTTTCTCGTTCGTAAATATGGTCATACGCATGACCGCACGGTTGATAACGTGTTGAGGGTATCCTGCAGGAGTTGCTCGTGCAGTACGAGGCATGCAGGTAGTGTACCCTACAGGTTAGGTGGGAGAAATAGTGCCTGTCCCCAATTCCGTTCAATTCCCGTTGTCCGCTTCGTCCCAGAGCTTCATCCGCCACCGGTACGTCGTCAATCCACGGAGAGAGGTCGGACCTCTCTCCGTTGTTCTAAGCAGCGTGATGTATCTTGTCTTGCAGGTGTGCATAGTCCGCTATGTCGTACAGCGTGAGTATATCTTTTTCCAGTCGGGGTGCATCAAATCCTTCGGGGATGTGTGGTGCGATGGCACGGATGGAACGAATGATATTATTTAACAGTAGCCATAAACGTGTAACCTCCGAGGCTTTTCTAAATTGTTCGTGATCAATTTTCATCCGCACATCGGCCGCTCTCTTTTTTGTAAAACTGTACAACTTCTTCAAATTTCGTCCTCAATAAATGTTCGGATGACAGTAGCATATGAACTATAACGAAAGTGTCCAAGCTCTTACCGTAATCTTTCGTCAATGTCATTTGCTCAATACGCAGTAGTTCTTTTTTAACCCCGTTATATTCGGTCTCTAGAGTATCGCTATATTCAGCTGTTATGAACATTCTCATAGCAGCTAGTGCGTTGTTTTATTAAGTTTCGGTTTGCTTCCTGTTTCCTTCTCGAACTGCTGTATTTGCTGCTTTTCCCATGCGCGTACTTCTGCTTTTGTTAACCCTTCGGTCCGAATTTTCATTTCCCGGGCTACGCACGGTACTTTCGAGGTTGAACTTTTGTACCATTTCATCTACCCATGTATCGTCGCCAAACGGTGTACCGAGCATAGTAACACCCCGACCGTTTCGGTCGGGGTGTATCGTCTATGCTGCCTCTCGTAGGCAAGCATCTGCTGCTGGTTGCTCCTTTGCCACCGCGTCATCCGCAAGGAAGCCGCCAACCTGCGAGCTCCAGAGCCCGGCATAGACACCGCCGCGCGCGATCAGCGTATCATGCGTGCCCTCTTCGACGACAGCGCCGTGGTCGAGCACGATGATCCGATCCATGTGTCGAATGGTGGACAGGCGGTGGGCGATCACGATAGTGGTACGCCCCTCCATGAGCTCGCGAAATGCCTCCTGAATGTACCCTTCCGACACGGAGTCGAGCGACGAGGTTGCCTCATCGAGCACCACGATCGGTGCGTCCTTGAGGAGCGCTCGCGCGATCGCGATACGCTGCCGTTCCCCGCCCGAGAGCTTTACCCCACGCTCACCCACGAGCGTGTCGTACCCCTCTGGAAGCCGCATGATGAACTCGTGTGCATGCGCTCGGCGGGCCGCATCCCTCACCGCACCAGGGCTCGCTCCCACCTTCCCGTACGCAATGTTCTCGAACAGGCTACGGTGGAACAGAATCGCGTCCTGCGGCACGTACGAAATGTGCGCACGGAGATCGTCCTGGCGAAGTGTGGTGATATCCTGCCCGTCGATCGTGATGGTACCGGCACCAATATCCACAAACCGCAGGAGGAGCTTCACGAACGTGGTTTTTCCGGCGCCACTGTGCCCTACGAGCGCGACTCGTTCCCCCGCACGCACGGTGAGATTCAGCTCGCTGAACACCGCGTGCGCGCCCTCGTATGCGTGGGTGACGCCACTGAACACGATCTCACCACGCGCGAATCGTACCGCTTCAGGTGCTACGGGGTCGCGCACGCTTGGCGGCTCTTCCAGAAGCTCCACCATCTCCCTCGCGTCGGTGAGTGCGGTGAATACGCTGAGCACGTTGCGGCTCATGTTCCATACGATGCTGAAGCTGTGGCTCACGTACATGACGACAATGAGCACGAGGCCGGCATCCGCTCTACCATCCCTCCAGAGCGTGATGACGCCGAACATCATAGCGAGCTCAAAACCGCTGATCGACAGCGCTTGGAACGAACTATTCCAGAACACGCCCTGCATCCACGCGGCTCGTCGCTTGGCTCCTTCTTCCGCAGTGACCTGTGCAAACGCTTCTTGCTCACGATCGTGTGCACCAAACATCTTTACCGTGAGAATGTTGGTGAGCGTGTCCGCGAGCACCGCGGTCACCCGTGAGTCTGCTTCTGCAGCCTGCACATTCTTCGGGAGTGCCCAGCGCACCATGAAGCGTACCAGGACCACGTGGAGTAAAAACCACACGAGGAAGATCGAGCCGAGGATCGGCGAGAGGTACAGGAGTACACCGACCGAAGCGATGAGCTCGATGCCGTTCATCCACACCTGGAATACGAGCTGATCGCACAGCACCTCGTACGCACGCACGAACCGCTTGGTCTTTGCGACAAGGCCACCCGTGAATGCGTTTGAGAAGAACGTGTACGATTTTTGTGCTAGCACCTCGAGCACGTGGTCGTACAGGCGCTTCATCACATCGCTCTCGAGCCGTATGAGGAGGTAGTCGCCGGTCCGGAACGCTACGGTCAGGACAATGAGCGCACCGACGATGCCGAGAAAGAGCAGGTCAACCCGCGCAATCGTGGCATCGGTGCGCACCACGATCGCATCCACGATCCCCTTGTAGAGGAGCGGTGACACGACCGATACGATGAGCGCGCCCACCGCGTATGCGGCGAGCATGAGTACGATCCTTCTGCGTGATTCACGCGCGAACATCCAATACTGGCGAAGGATCGTCCGCCACGGTAGTCGCGGTATGTTCTTTCGTTCAGCTTTCTTCATGGCAATTCACTCTCTTCTTGTGTAAACGAACACCACCTTGCTGGTGGCAAGGTGGTGTGAGTGCCGATGAATATGCGTTTACATCATGCAGCCATGCCACCGTGCCCAGCGCAATACGACGCGCGGAGGATAACGACGAACCACCGTGCGCTCGGTGTCGCGCACGACAGTGCGTTGCAATATGATGTGGTAAAATATGGCTTCATAAAGGCGTGCGTAGCCTGGGGTCCATCGGACTAGCACCAGTTGAGACGTGCGTCGAGCCCCCTTCTTACAGCATGGAGGTGAATGTCCCAAAGTCTTGTGCGGGTGGTACGACAGTCGTACCACACCTTACAGGTTGCCAACCTCACCCGCGCGGTGTACGGGCTCCTGCGCGGCGATGGCGTGTGAGCTTTTGCCCACTGCCCCCTGGAGCACATATCGCCAGGGCTTGTGTGCCCACTCCCCCGCGTACGCAACGCCGATACGTGGCGTGCGGGCGATGCGCCCCCTCGGTACGCGTGCACCCGGGTCGGCTATCCACAGCCCCGAAGCGGGTGCTGCCAGCGTACCGTTGTGGTCTCCTGTGATGTTGAGCGACCGCGTGAGGCGGCCAGGACCTTCTACCCCCACGACCCCGCGCAGGAGGATAGCCGCCGGGTACCCCTCTTCGCGCGTGACAATGTTGAGCATCCAGTGCATTCCGTAGCAGCGGTACACGTACCAGTGCCCGGGAGGACCGAACATGGCTTCATTGCGCTTCGTGCGGCCCTTTGACGCATGGCTCGCGCGGTCGTGCGGGCCGTCGTACACCTCTACCTCGGCGATCGTATGCGCGCACACCTGCGTGCCCTGCTGGCGCATGAGCTGCATGCCGATAAGGTCCCACGCAACCGTATGGGTTGGCCGGGAGAAGAAGAGGGGGGTAAGGGGTGGTGGCGTCACGATGGGGCACGCTCCTCGAGCACGGTGCCCCGCGCGGCGAGGGTACGCTCGAGCTCGGGGAGGTTGGCGCGGTCAAAGAACCGGTCGTGGTGCGGCGGGAGCACGTACCCCGCCCGCTCAAGGTGCTTGATGGGGCACCACGCCGACTCGATCTGTCGAAGGTTGTAGGCGATGACGTCGGTGACCATTTTGTAGAACCGTACGGTGCGCTGGGTACGACGAGGGAGGAGCGCTGCGTAGCCCGTCTCGGCGAGGCGTCGAGCGATACGCTTATGGGACCCACGGTGGAGGCCGAGGAGCTTCATGAGGATGTTCGTCGGCGCTGTCGCGAGGAGCATGCCGACAAGGAGTACGAGTGTCGTGGGGATGAGCGCAAGCACGATGAGCGCCCGCGCTATGACGCCGGGCTTCGTCGCGCACACCGCAACACGGTCGAGCTCCGCGCCGAGGAGCGTGATGGTGCCGTTTGCATACTCACAGAAGAGGCAGTTGAGGCGATCGAAGAAGCGGAGTCCAGCGAGGTTGTACCGATCGAGGATGAGGTAGTTCCCTGAAGGGAGGCGTGGTAAGCCGGTGAGTGGGCGCACGAATGCCCGGTAGAGCACGAGCGTGACCGCAAGGTGGAGGAAGATGAAGAGCGGGAGCGTGAGGTACATGAGGATGCCGCCCAGGAGCGCGCGCGAGAAGCCGACGCGGCGCGCGTGGGTGCGGAAGATGGCGATGGCAATGCTGTGGGGCATACGGAGGGCAAAGGCGCCGGGCGTTTATACCATCGTCAATCAACCGCTTGGAATTCGTTGTCATTGCTTCTCCAGCCACAGGCGGGGGAAGCATCTAAGATTGGTCGGTAACGTCCTGGTGGTTGATTGAAGATGGTAGTAAAGGGAGAAGACCCGCCTTGCAAGCACTGGTGCGGCGAGCACTTACCCGAGTGTGACACGAACGAATGCCTTTTTACCTACCTTGAGCGTTACCGGGTGGGTGAGCGGTGCGTCGTACGCGGTGAGCTTTTCACCGGAGGTGGCGTCACGAATAGCGCCCTGTTCCACGAGGCGGCGCGCATGCGTTTTCGACTCGACGAGGTTGTGCCGCACGAGCACCTCAACGATGAGCTCGCCCTGGCTCCCGGAGATGGTCTGGACGTCGCTCGGCACCTCCCGGGCGCTAAACTTTGCGACCCAGTCTGTGCGTGCGCGGTCCGCGTCTGCGTCCGTGTGGTACATGCGGACGATCTCGTGCGCGAGCTCAAGCTTGATGTCCTTTGGGTTCTCGCCGCGCTCGAGCCGGGCTCGTACCCCTGCTACCTCCTCTTGGGAGAGCCGCGTGCAATCGGTGAACACCTGCACGATACCCCCGTCGTCGAGCGCCATGACCTTGCCGAACATGGCGACCGGATCCTCGGAAAGGCCGATACCGGTGCCCAGGCTCTTGCTCATGAGCTTCTCACCGGTTGTGGGGTTGGTGAGGAGTGTGGTCGTCATGACAAACTTCTCGCGCCCGAGGTACCGCTTCACCAAGGTGCGCCCGGCGAGCATGTTGAACGTCTGATCGGTGCCGCCTACCTCAAGATCAACATCGAGCACGACCGAGTCGTACCCCTGCATGAGCGGGTAGAAGAACTCGTGGACGAATAGCGGCTTGTTTTCCTGCATTCGCTTCTCGAACATATCGCGCTCGAGCATCTGCTGCACGGTGAAGTTTGCGCTCAGCTCGATGAGCTTCTCGCAGGAAAGCGGGGCGAGCCACTCGCTGTTGAAGCGAAACGCGATAGGATTCTCTGCGCTATCAAAGTCGAGGATCTTCCCGATCTGGCTCTTGAATGAGGCAAGGTTCTGCACGACCTCTTCCCGCGAGAGCTGCACCCGCGCCGATGACTTGTCGCTCGGATCGCCGATCATCGCGGTGAAGTCCCCGACGAGCACGGTGATCTGATGGCCGAGCTTGTGAAGCCGCTCGAGGATGAGGTAGTTCGTGGAGTGCCCGAGGTGCACGTAGTCTGCGGTGGGGTCAATGCCGACAAAGACAGACAGGCGCTTCCCCGAGCGCAGCACCGCAGCGAGCGCGTCTTTGGAGGGGTACAGCGCGGCTACTGACCGGGTCAGGAGTTCCTCGATCTTTTCGGCGTCGGTAGAGACGGGTGACGTACCCATGGCAAAACTATACCAAAACGTGGACGATAGGGAAATGCGTGGCGAGGTAACCCATCAAACCCTGCACAATCACTAAAAATCATTGCGTCTTTGTGAGCCCCGCTTGTGGCGGGGAGCACCCCGCCCGTAGGCGGTGGGCTCGCAAAGACGTACGACTTGGTTTGAGGGGTTACGTAGCGAGAGAAGCCGCCGCACCTTATCGGTACGGCGGCATGATGTCATGGACGACGCGGGGTGAACAGGAAGCACCTATTCTGTGTCCCCGCGAAGAGAAGTATGGTGCCTACGAAAAGCACCGAGGCATCGCGTAGCGCACCCTCATGGGTGAGCCGTCGCGCAGACGTTGGCACCGTGAGGTGCGGATCGTATACCACGCGGTACCCCTTTTTCCGCACGGCACACGCGAGTGCGATGTCCTCGAGAAAGCACTTCTTGTCGGTGTCCTCACGGAATCCACCGACCTTTCTGAACGCCTCCATGTGGATGAAGAGGTTCGCCCCAACCGCCATAGCCCCAATGGCGAGGAAAGAGCCGACTGCCCCGAGGGCGCCATAGAGCACCCGCTGGCCCGAGAGCACGTGCGCCCACGCTGGCCCGAAGTCGGCGGGGCCGCTTACGAGATCAGCCTGCTTCTTCGCGCCAAAGTGTTTGAGCGCGTGCTCGAGGTGGTCGGGTGCCGGCACACAGTCGGCATCGAGGAACCACAGCACCTCCCCACTAGCGTGTTGCGCGCCTTTGTTGCGCGCGGGCCCAGGACCCGGCTTTTTGCACGTCACTACGTGAGCGCCGAGCCGCTCTGCTACCGCAGCTGTATCGTCGGTGCTGCCGTTGTCCACCACGATGATTTCGTGAAGAGGCACCGTCTGCGCGCCGAGTGCAGCGAGCACCTGCGGCAGCGTCGCCGCTTCGTCGTATGCCGGTATGATGACCGACACACGTGGATTTTTCTTCATTTCCGCCCCTTCCAAAGACCAATTCCGTACGCCACAGTAGCGTACTTTTGGCAAGGGAGCAAGCCTGGGGATAAAAATAAAGGGACCGGGTACCTTTATTCGTAGGGTGCAGGACTCGTGCGGACGTGGTTTAATGGCCCCATACCACTAACACAAACCGTATGGTAGTACCACCCCAGCAGTTTAGCTGCGCCGTGAAGGTCGGCGAGCAGATCCCCGACATGACGCTCAAAGCGTACCACCGCGACGAGCTCCTCGATATCTCGCTCGCGAGCATGCGCGGGAAGTGGCTCATCCTCTTCTTCTACCCGGCAGACTTCACCTTCGTGTGCCCGACCGAGCTCGAGGAGCTCGCCGGGCTGTACGATACGTTCGTCGGGCTCGGCGCAGAGGTGCTCTCGGTTTCGACCGACACCCACTGGGTGCACAAAGCGTGGCACGATCAGTCCGAGGCTATTCGAAAGGTGCGCTTCCCCATGCTCGCGGATCCAAACGGCACCCTGTCGCGCGCGTTTGGCGTGTACCTCGACAACGAGGGTATCACCCTCCGCGGCTCATTCATCATTGACCCCAAGGGCGTCCTCCAGGCAATGGAGGTGCACGCGGACGGTGTCGGCCGGAGTGCAAAAGAGCTCCTCAGGAAGCTTCAAGCGGCGAAGTTTGTCGCCGAGCACGGCGGGCAGGTCTGTCCCGCATCCTGGGAGCCGGGAGAAGAGACGCTCAAGCCGGGACTTGACCTCGTAGGGAAGATCTAGGAATACGGTTGGGTGCCTCACAAAAAAAGGCAGCAAGTATTGTACTTACTGCCCGAGAGGCTCACTGATGGAGTCACAACGCCTCAGCCGAAGGCGTTGTGACTCCATCTTACCACAGTTCACCCTGCGCGCAACTCACCGACGAAGTGAGCCACTCGCCCAGGCGTTATGCCCGTAGGTGCCAGCCGGTGCGGAAGAGGTAGAGTACGAGCGCGGCACACACGGCGGTGAGGCAGCCGATGACGATGAGACCAACCGAAAGGGGCGCTTCGTGGATCCCCGTCATGCTGAAGCGCAGCCCATCGTTGAAGTAGAAGAAGGGATTCCAGAGTGTTGCGGTGCGAAGCACGGGGGGGAGCATATCGAGCGTGTTGAACATGCCGCCGAGGAATGAGAGCGGGGTGATGATGAATGTCGTGAGGCTCGCGAGCTGCTCGAAGCCGTCTGCCCACAGGCCTACCACGAGCCCGAGGAGTGCGAACAGCACCGACACCGCGGCGAGATAGACGAGGAACCAGAAGGGGTGGAGGATGCTCGTCGCCCCGAAGAGGAGGCCGATTATGAGGATACCGCCACCGATGAAGACGCCGCGCACGAGCGCCCCCATGAGGTAGCCGAGGATCATGTCGGTGTAGGAGAGTGGCGATACGAGGATCTCCTCGATGTGGCGAGCAAAGCGATGGAAGTAGAGCGACGAAGAGGTGTGGGAGAATGTCGCAGTGAGGACGTTCATCATGAGGATGCCTGGCAGGACGAAGGTGATGTAGGGCACGCCTCCGATGGTTGCGATGCGAGAGCCCACCACGCCCCCGAAGATGAAGATGAAGAGCGTAGCGCTGATCCAGGGTGATACGAGCGTCTGTACCGACACGCGGAGGAAGCGACGGACCTCGCGGCGGATGAAGGTGAGAAGACCGATAAGCTCAGTGTTCATAGGGTTGGCTTGTGTGCGGTGAGTGCGAGGTAGCGCTCCTCGAGCGAGGTGCCGCCGTCGGTGAAGTCGCCCTTGTCACCGATCGCCACGAGGGTGCCGTGGTTGATGATGGCGATGCGTGAGCAGAGGAGCTCGACCTCCTCGAGGTAGTGCGAGGTGAGGAGTATTGTCGTCCCGGCTTGGTTGAGCATGCGGAGGTACTGCCAGAGCTCGCGGCGCAGCTCCACATCAACACCTGCGGTCGGCTCGTCGAGGATGAGGAGCTTTGGGCTGTGCACGAGCGCCCGGGCGAGCATGACGCGCCGCTTGAGCCCGCCGGAGAGCGTCCGAAACTCCTTTGTGGCATGTTCGGTAAGGTCGAAGCGGTGGATGAGCTCGGTCACGCGGCGCGCCCGTGCACGGGCGGGTACCCCGTAGTATCCAGCGACGTAGTCGAGGATACGCTGCGGCGTTTCGAAAATATCAACATTGAACTCCTGGGGGGAGAGGCCGACGAGTGCACGGGCTTTTCGGTACGATGACACGACGTCTTCGCCAAAGATGCGGATCACACCCTGCTCCATGCGTGCAATGCCGCTTATGAGGTGGATGGTGGTGGACTTCCCTGCCCCGTTGGGGCCGAGGAAGCCGAAGAACTCTCCCGGTTCGACAGTAAACGAAAGGTCGTCGAGCGCGCTGCGGCTACCGTAGTGCTTCGTGACGTGTTCGATGGTGAGAGCGGACATAGCGTGAGGGTAGGACGTAGGTAGTGGTAAAGGGATAGAATGCGACGCACATACCCATCCTGATGGGAGAGTATACCACATGCCGCGGTGGTCAGGTGGTGGTGCTCCACACCACGTACGCCTGCAACCACGCGAGGAACGGTGGTTGCAGACGAGAGTACGTGATACTCCCCGTGTGTATTACTTGGAGAAGAAGCCAAAGATGTGGGAGAAGAAGTTGGAGATTCCCCGAAAGAGTCCACTGCCACGGTTCTCCCCATTCCAAGGCGTGTCCTGCGCTTCGGGACGGCCGGTTGGCTGCGTGCCGCGATCAATGATCAATGACGCATTCACCGCGGTGCCATCCACCCTTCCCTGCACCACCACACTGTCTCCGACTGCAATAGCAGCAACGCTCGATGTTGCGCCCGACTTGTGTACTGTCGCAGTGCCCGCATCGACTGCGTATACGATACTACTCGCTGTTGTCACGGTGAGCGATGTGCCTTGTATCGCGGTAACGGTGCCGCCGACGACGGGCTCGCCATTCCCTTGTGGCATCATCCGACCCCCCAAACGACCGCCGAACTGCCGGTCCGGGACGCCGTCGTGGACTACGGTCGCTTTCACGTCTGTGCCATTGACCGTACCGCGGACCATCACCTGATCGCCCACAGACAAGCTGGCTGCGGTGCTTGTTGCTTTGTCTTTGTAGATCGTGGCGTCACTCACGTCAATGGTATACTGGAGGACCGTCGAGGTGCCGTGTGCGGGTCGTGGCCTCCCCTCTACAACAATTGTTGATCCGGAGACCGAGCTAATCGTGCCGAATACGCCGAACAGGGCGTCTCCCCATCGCATGTCGCCTCCCTCTGGGCCACGCCGCCACCCGGCACCCTCACCGGGGCCACCTCGCATCCCCTGTGCGTGTGCGACGCTTGTGGGCGCGAGTGAGCTTACGGCACCCACGAGCACTAGTGCGACGAGAGCGATTGCGACTGTGTATGTAGTGTATTTCATACGTGTATGTAGTTACATTACCTGCACGTGTACATCCAACCAGGCCTGGTGCTTGAAGCACGTG
This sequence comes from uncultured Candidatus Saccharibacteria bacterium, assembly GCA_964568345.1. GTDB lineage: Bacteria > Patescibacteriota > Minisyncoccia > Phycocordibacterales > UBA12088 > UBA12088. The sequence continues at coordinate 14,585 of CAZMPG010000003.1, forward strand.
CGATGCACTCCACCTTGTCTGTGTGGAATACTAATACCATCGTAACGGCGCTCTTCCGAGCTGCTGTCACGATGCTACCTGCTTTCTACGCACGGAGTGTCGCTCGTATTTCACGGGCGCAGGGTGCCGTGCGCTAGGGGTAGCTAGAGCCACTGTAGGGCTAACCTAGCCGTCACATCCTCTGCCACGCACCACCGGGGCCTCAACTCAAGGTGTCTGAAAGAACGGCAGCAAGGTTGACGTACTACGTCAAGTGCATCCGGTGGCACTGCGCGTACGTTGAGCATGTATCAGGGTAACGTGTATTCTACGGGGCAGAAGCGTGGCTTAGAAGGGGTCGTACCGCACCTTTTACTTACGGAGGAAATTATACTATGAACTACATTTCACATCTGTCAAAAAAGACGAAGATCGTGGGCGTTGCGCTCATCCTCGTGGTACTTGCTGGCTACTGGTATAGTGAGCGGTTGAGCGGCGGATCATCAGCAGCTGCGACGACCTCCATCGTGATCCAGAAGGTCGCCACGGGGACGGTCACGAACGGGATTGCGGCAACCGGCAAGATCGAAGCGCGCGAGGTGCTGGACCTCAACGTCTACAAGCTTGTGAACCGCATCGACACGGTCGCCGCGGTAAACGGTACGCACGTGGAGCAAGGGACACTGCTCTACGCGTTCGACTCGAGTGATGCGGACGTCAACATTTCAAAATCGCACCTTGCGGTACGGAGCGCTGAGCTGTCTCTCGCCCAAGAGGAGCAGACAGCCCAAGACCCCAACACGACCGCCCGCACGCTGGCTAACGACATCGCCTCCCTTGAGAGCGACATCACCCTGAGCGAGAAAGACCTCGACGATGCCCTGCGAACCTACCTCAGTGCGAACCTCACCGCAGAGCCTACAGCGGAAAGGTACAACGACGAGAAGCAGCGCACCGCCCCCACGGTGGGAGGGCAGTACACGGGGACGGAGCAGGGCTCCTACCTCATCGAGGTGTATGCGTCGGGAGAAGACTCCGGATACTCCTTTCGGTACAGCGGCCTGGAAAGCGGCATAGCCCCGGTGTACTTTGGTGCGTCGGTGCCGCTCGGGACGCGCGGGCTTACCATCACCTTCCCCACCGCACCGCTCCAGGTGAGATCGCAAGACGCATGGATCGTCGCGGTACCGAATATCTACGCGACCCAGTACGTTTCTAACAAAGACACCTACACAGAGACGGTCACCAACCTCAAGAATACAATCGCCACCAACAAGGTAACGATCGCGAACAAGAAAACCACGCTCGCGCAGACGCTGCGCGGCGATACGTCAGCGGATCGGAACCTCGACGTGGAGAATGCTCGGCTTGCCATTGACCAGGCGAAGGTTAGTTTGTCGCAGAACATTACGACGCGTGATGAGCGACGAATAGTAGCACCCTTCTCCGGCACCATAAGCGGCGTGCAGAATGCAGTAGTGGGCGCCACCCCGGCTAAGGATGGGAGCGACTCTATCGACCTCGGGAGCCTCATCTCCGACGATTTCGTGGCGACCTTTTCGCTCGGGGCAGCGGACGTCGCTAAGGTGTCCGTGGGGCAAGACGTACTCGTCACCCTAAGCAGCGAGCCGAACAGCCAGCAACTCCATGCCTCCGTGATCGAGGTGAGCTCACTCCCCGATTCGAGCACGGTTCCCCAGTACAGCGTGCGGGCACTTCTCGAGGTGCCGGATGATCGGGCCGCACAGCTGCGCGATGGTATGCTGGCAAACATCGAGATCGTACAGGAGCAGCGTGACGGCGTAGTGCGTGTGGCGGTGTCGGCGCTTTCCTACCAGGACGGCCACGCGTACGTCTCCGTGCTCACTGCGCCGACGAGTGAGGAGAAGGCGGTGCTTGATACTCGAGGCGTGGTGACCCGTACGAGTAGCTCGCAGGGGATCTCGCAGCTCCCCGTGACCGTAGGGCTGCGGGGTAGCTACTACGCAGAGATTACCGATGGTCTCAAGGAAGACGACTACGTGGTGATCACGAAAACCGCCGCATCCGGCACCACCGATCAGTCGGTGGTGCAAAGTCAGCGTAGCTTTGGGAGCGGACCGCGCACCAGCTCGGGCGGCAGCAGTGGATCAACGAGCGGCGGTGATTCGAGGTAGCCCGAGGTACACCAGGCACTATGAACGACCGCACGCCCATCGTAACCCTGCACGACGTCCACAAGAGCTTCGTCCTCTCGAAGGAAGTGACCGCGCACGTGCTCAACGACATCAACCTCACGATCTACCGGGGCGAGTTTGTCGCTATCGTCGGGCCGTCGGGCTCCGGCAAGTCAACCCTCATGAACGTCATCGGATGCCTCGATGTGCCGACCTCGGGCACCTACCACTTCCGCGACAGGGACGTGGGGAAGCTCTCGGACGACGCGCTCGCCGACATACGCTCGCGCGATATTAGCTTCGTGTTCCAATCGTTCCACCTCCTGCAGTCGAAAGACGTGTTCGGCAACGTCATGCTTCCACTCCGGTACCAGCGCGCGGTGGTCGGTGATCCGCAGGCACAGGTGCGTGATGCGCTCACGAAAGCGGCGCTCGACGAGCAGTTTTGGCACCACAGGACGGAGGTGCTCTCGGGCGGCCAGCGGCAGCGTGTCGCGATTGCGCGGGCAATTGTGACGAAACCGGCGCTCCTCCTCGCGGATGAGCCAACCGGAAACCTCGATTCGCATACCGGCAGCACCGTGCTCGACGCCCTGCGCACCCTGAACCACGACCTCGGCATGACCGTGGTCATTGTGACGCACGACACGTCCATCACCGAGAAGGTAGACCGCGTGATCACCATCAAAGACGGCACGATCGTCGTCTGACGATATCCTATGAAAACAAGGTACCTCATCCAAGAATCCGTGCAGGCGCTCCACGCAAACGTGCTCCGGTCGTCGCTCACGATCATCGGTATTGTGGTCGGTATATTTTCCGTCACGGCGATGCTCGCGCTTGGCGCCGGCCTCTCGCAAAACGTTCTCGAGCGCATCTCCTCGTTTTCCCAGGGCGATCTGTCGGTACAGGGCAACCTGACGCAGGCAGACCTCACCTGGATCCTGGAGCAGCCGTACACCAAGGCGGCGATAGGCACCCTCTCCATGGGCACCAAGGACGCGGTGGTGCTCGGGCAGCAGTACAGTGTGTCTCTGACGTCGGTACTCGGGGACCTCGGCAGCGTGCAGACCATCACCATGCGATCGGGGAGCATGTTTGCGACGGCAGACCCGAACCTCGTGGATCGTGTCGCGGTCGTGTCGGGAACGCTCGACACGAAGCTCAAGGAGAAGACGGGTGTTTCAGCGCTCGGACAGGTCATTGCGGTGAGCGGTCAGCGTTTCGACATCGTGGGCGTGACGGAGGACTCGAGTGCTGGTTTCGTACGCAACGACGGCACCCTGTACTTGCCGTACCGTACTGCGGTCGGTGCGCTTGCGTCGAGCAATAACTTCAACCTGATCGGCGTGAAGCTGAAAGACCCGAACGATTTTGCTGTCGCGGGCAAGGCGGTACTCGCGGGGCTCAATGCGAGCCGATACCTCGCGCTCGACACCACCGACGTGTTCACGGTCAGTACCGCACAGTCGCTCATCGAGTCTGCGCAGCAGACCACCGCAATGATATCGCTCTTCCTGGGTATCGTCGGCGGCATCGCGCTCTTTGTCGGCGGTATCGGTACGATGAACATGATGCTCACCACGGTGAGCGAGCGGACAAAGGAGATAGGGCTTCGCAAGGCTATCGGCGCTCACCGGCGCGACATCCTGCTCCAGGTGCTCTTCGAGTCCATCATGCTCACCGTCGTCGGCGGTTCGGTCGGCATCCTCCTCACCTTCGTTGGGTCGTACTTTGCAAATGCCGCGCTTGCAGGCTCCAACATGCTCCGGGTTGTGGTCTCGGGGCAGGTCGTGCTCCTCGCCACCTGCGTCGCCATCGTGGTCGGGGTGGTGTTTGGCCTCTACCCTGCCTCACGTGCGAGCAAGCTGCAGCCGGTGGATGCGTTGCGGGCAGAGTAGACTCACCCATACCGCGGCACACCGACCGTGTCCGCGTGGATGGTGATATCGTCCGTGTACGCCTCCTGCTCGACGCGCACCACGCCCTGCCGCACGAGCTCGAGCATCGCGAGGAACGACACGATGAGGGTGAGGCGGTCGCCCTGGTGCGCGGCAAAGTCGCGGAACGACACCCGCACGTTCGCATTGATGCGCTCCGTGAGGCGCTCCATCACCTCCTCGAGGGACACGACCTTGCGCACTGTTGCCTCGACGAGCTTCGGTACGCTGCGGGGGAGGTGGGCGAGCACGGCGTGGGCGGCACCCTGGAGCACGTCGAGCGTCATACTGTTGTCGGGCGAGAACACCGGCTCGCGGATGACCGAGCGCTGTCCGCGGTAGAGGGGCGTTTCTCCGAACCGTGCCGCGAGCCCCTTCCCGAGGCTTTGGTACCGCTCGAGGAGCCGGAGGCGCGCCTCGAGGTCCTCGACCGATTGCTCCTCCTCGCTGGTGAGGTCTATCTGGGGGAGGAGCGAGCGTGACTTGATGAGGAGGAGCGCGGACCCGACGAGCACGAACTGCGCGGTCTCTGCGACCGGGAACTCGCGGTGGCCCTCGAGGTACTTGATGTAGTCGTCGGCAACCTCGGCGAGCGCAATGTCGTTTATAAGGAGCTTGCGCTTCTCGATGAGCGCGAGGAGGAGGTCGAGCGGGCCCTCAAAGAGGTCGGTGCGGAGGGTGTAGGGGGGCATGACGGAGAGGAAAGTGAAAAGAAACGATCAGTAGAGCTTCCGGTTTTCAGGTACGGGTAATGGGCAACAAGGCGCGAGTACGGTAGGCAATGTGTGAGCAAGCACTCCATAGTAGTGTACCTGCACTACCTCCACCTTGCATATCGTCCACGTCTGAAAACTGAAAACTCATGGTACCTGCTCGCACCATTCGCACGTTGTCACTGCGCCCCCCGCCTGCTGTGGAGATGACCCCCACCCGCAGGTGGGGGCTCGCGATGACGACCAAAGCAGCCATACTGTGGCTGCAGTGCGTGGAATAGGTGAATAGATATACCCCGTGGTATTGCCGTACCGCGTTCGTCTATGCTACTGTGCTCGTATCGGCGATGACGCTGCAGACACAGCAGAGCCAGGGGAAGAAATCTTCCAGGAGAGAGTAGAACCCCTCGGGATGAGCCCGTCACAGCTTCGAGTCGTAGTGTGGCGACGATGAGGTCTGGGAATCCAGACGAAGTAAGGTGGCACCGCGATACTCTCGCCCTTACGGAACCAGCAGCTATGTTGGTGGTTCCGTACGGGTGTTTTTTAATCATAAATCCTGCTTATTTATGGCACGAACACACATACGCACGGTTTCCGAGCACGTGGGGGCACAGGTCGAGGTCGCCGGATTCGTACAGGTCATACGCGACCAGGGCAGCATCAAGTTTATTATGCTGCGTGACATTTCGGGAGTCATACAGGTTGTGGTCACGAAGCATGCGCCCGACGCAATGGTGGTTGCGAAAACACTCACCCACGAGTCAGTCGTAAGAATTACTGGTCTCGCGAAGGAGGAGCAGCAAGCGCCCGGTGGCTATGAAATCGAGGCAGCATCCATCGTCGTGCTCTCTTCGGCACACCCCGAGCTACCCATACCGATTGTTGCGAAAGGTCAGCAGGGTGAGACGGAACAATCAACCCGCCTCGACTGGCGTTGGATAGACCTTCGCAAACCACAGGGCACGCTCACATTCAAGGTCTGGACCACGTTTGAGGCTGCGCTGCGAGACTACTGGACGAGCAACGAGTACCTAGAGATCCATTCCCCGAAGCTCATTTCGACAGCAAGTGAGTCAGGGGCGGAGGTCTTTGAGGTAAAGTACTTTGATAGGAAAGCATACCTCGCGCAGTCGCCACAGTTCTACAAGCAGATGGCCATGGCTGCAGGGTTCGAAAAGGTGTTCGAGTGTGGGCCGGTATTTCGCGCAGAGCCATCCTTCACGTCACGACATGCGACCGAGTTCACCGGGTACGATGCGGAGCTGTCGTATATTGATTCGCACGAGGACGTGATGCAGGAAGAAGAGCGCGCACTGCACGCTGCTATTCGCCAGGTGCATGCATTGTACGGAGACGACATCGCGCAGGTATTCGAGAGAGAGGTGGCCGTGCCCACACTACCCTTCCCACGTATCCCTTTGAGCGAAGCAAAGAAGACTCTCGCTGCAATCGGTGTAGCGAGCGAAGCTGCAGGAGACCTGTCTCCCGAAGAGGAGCGCGCCATCAGCGAGTACGTTAAAGAAACGTATGGGCACGAGTTCGTGTTCATTACCGACTACCCTGCAACCGTTCGACCGTTCTACCACATGCGACACGAGGGCGACGCAACGCTCACGAAGAGCTTCGACCTCCTCTGGAATGGGCTTGAAATAACCACTGGGGCGCAGCGCGAGCACCGGTACGACGTCCTCATGCAGCAAGCAACAGAAAAAGGTATGCGCATTGAAACGTTGCAATTTTACTTCAACTTCTTTAAGTACGGGTGTCCTCCGCATGGCGGATACGGCATGGGACCGAATCGAGCGATCATGAAGCTACTCGGTATAGACAACGTCCGCGACGCAATGTTTCTCTACCGAGGTGTCAAACGGTTGGAGCCATAACACGTTTGCTCCGCTTCGGTTTCTTGCAGAGAGTGTCTGGTGAGGATTCGAGAAGTTGCTCTTGAGTGTAGCCCCTTACATCGTAATTTGCTCACACCCTCCGCGCACTGTCTCTGCGAGCCCCGCCTGCTGCGAGGATGACCGCAGGCGAAGCAATCCATGATCTGAGGGGCGTTTTGGTACCACGGCGAACACGACCCTGGATTGCTTCGTCGCCTCCCGGCGAGTCGGCTTCTCGCAATGACGGCGACATCGGAAAGCGGGCGGAGGGCGTGAGGTTACCCGAGCGCCGCACCCACCTTCTCGCGTACCTCCTGCATCTTTTTCGCAGCGACACTCCGCGCACGCTCCCCGCCCTCGGCGAGAGTGCGGCGCACGAGCGACGTGTCCCCCGCGATCGCGGCGCGGCGCTCGCGGAGCGGCGTGATGAAGCGGATGAGATTCTCGGCGAGGAGCTCCTTACTCTCCTTGTACCCAATGCCCCCCGCGCGGTACCTGCGCTCGAGGTCGGGGAGCTCTTCCTTGCTAAAGTGCTTGTGGAGCGCGAAGACATTGCACTGCTCCGGGTCTTTCGGCTCGGCAACACCCTTGCTGTCGGTGACGACTGCCATGCAGAGCTTCCGGATCTCCGCATCCTCGGCAAAGAGCGGTATCGTGTTGCCATAGCTCTTGCTCATCTTCTGACCGTCAATGCCGGGCACGGTCGCAACGTCGGCGGGAATGTACGCTTCGGGGAGCTTGAAGGTGGCGCCATACGCGGCGTTGAACTTCTCTGCGGTGTCGCGGGCAAACTCGACGTGCTGCTTCTGGTCGGCGCCGACCGGCACGATAGCGGGCTCGTAGAGGAGAATGTCGGCAGCCATGAGCATCGGGTAGTCGAAGGTGCCGACGTTGAGCTCCTTGTTCTTCGCCTCAGCGTCCTTGAACGCGTGCGCGCGCATGAGGTACGGCATCGTGGTGAGGGTGTTGAAGATCCAGCAGAGCTCGGTGTGCTCGGGGAGGTCGCTCTGCTTGAAGAGCACCGTGCGCTTCGGGTCGAGCCCGATAGCGAGGTAGTCAAGGACGACGCCGATGCTGTTTTCGCGGAGCTCCGGGCCGCTGTGCACCGTCGTCATCGCGTGGTAGTTGGCGACGAACACAAAGCTTTCGTGCGTCGCCGCAAGCTCCACAAACTGCCGCATTGCGCCGAGGTAGTTGCCGAGGTGCGGCCTGCCGGAAGGTTTGATGCCGGAGACGAGGCGGGGGGACATAGAGAGAAAAGAGGAAAGAGATAAGAGAAAAGAAGAAAGGGGCGAGCACAAACCACCAAGGACATACGTGGCGATCCGCAGAGCAACTATAGCTTGCCGCCACCCACTTTGTCGAGTATTGCAGATGAAAATGTCCTGGTAAGCTTCTTCCCACACGCAAAGCGTTCCTCCGCAAGCTCCACGAGCTTTCCCACGAGCGCTACGTTCGACACCCCGACCTCCTTCCAGTTGTGATGGTACAGGCTTCCGGGGAGCGTGTTGACCTCGTTCACAAAGACTTGGTGGCGTGCGCTGTCAATGAGGAAATCAACCCGTGCGGTACCGGAGCACCCGAGCGTACGGTAGACCTTCTTGCCAAGCTCTTCGACCTCGTGCGCGAGGTCAGGTGCGATGTGTGCAGGCAGCTCACTCGTGGTCCCACTCCCCTTGGCGCCGCTCGAGAGGTACTTGCCGTTGAAGTCAAAGAACTCCGCGGTACTGTGTGGCCGCTCGATAGCAGCGAGTCGCAGCTCCTCATTCCCCATGATGGGGAGCGTAACCTCAATGAGGTGCTCGACGCTCTCCTCGACAAGGACCTTGTCGTCGTAGTGGAGCGCCACCTCGACCGCGCGCTCGAGTGCGGCGGCGTCCTTGACCTTTGCTATCGCTATCGAAGAACCGAGATGGACCGGTTTGACGAAGAGTGGCCACGTGAGCTTTTCTACCCTTTCCTGCCACACCGCACGCTGGCGCTCCCACTCGTAGCTCGTAAACCAGACGTACGGGACGACGGGGATCCCCTCCGCTGCGACCACCTGCTTCGTGAGCACCTTGTCCATGGCGACCGCAGAGGCAGATAGGTCACAGCCGACGAACGGCACCTGTGCCATGCGGAGAAGCCCCATCAGACTTCCGTCCTCTCCAAACGTACCGTGCATGGTTGGGAATACGACATCCACCCTCGTCTCCCTCGCCGCTCCGGCAAACCCCGGCTTCATGAGTATGAGGCCCTCCTCGAATGACAGCTGCAGTCTCTTCTCCTTGCGCAGGTGCTCTTCGAGATCTGGTTGCTTGAAGTATGCGATATCATTCATCGCCTCGTTTGAGTACCACGAGCCATCCTTCGCAATGTAGATCGGCACGACCCGGTAGGTACCCATCGCGAGGAGTGCAGGAATGACGGGGATGTGTGCCGTAATGATGGAAACATCGTGCTCGGCGCTCTGACCCCCGAAGATGACCGCGACAGTCTTTTTCGTGTTGCTACGCATACTGATCTGGCCAATCGTTCTGGAGGAGTACGATGTCGCCCCCTACCGTGAGGTGCGGCAGCGCTCGGTGCGCGCTCAGTGCATCCTCATACCACACTATAGTACCACGGTAGTGGCTATCATTGAGGCCCTGCTCAATGAAGGGCGTTACGGAGTTTCGTATGAGCACCACCGTGTCTACTCCGGCCGCTGCAAGCTCGCACCCAATAGCTCGGTGCACCGCTTCCGTCTGGGCTCCCATTTCGACCAGACCGGGCGTCACGTACAGGCGACGACCGGTGAGGGAGGCAAGGAATGCGATGACCGCTCTCACCCCGTCGGGATTGCCGTTGTAGCTGTCGTCGAGTATGACGACGCCGCTCCCGTCACGTATCGGCTCCAGGCGGTGCTCGAAAGGTGCAACCTTCGCGATACCGGCCGCTATCTGCGCGGGCGATAGTCCCACATCCCTCGCGATAGCGGCCGCTACGGCGAGTGGGCCAACCTGGTGGAGACCGAGGAGTGATGACACGAGGGGTAACCGCTCCGTTCCGCACACTAGTGTAAAGGAAGTACCTGCCAGACCCGTCTGCGCGGCCTCGATACTCCATGCGCCGACGCCGTTCCTGCTGTAGGTGCGATGATTAGGACGAACGCTCTTCTGTGCAAGCTCGCTCTCGCCGTTTACATACACGGGCCTGTCCCCAAGGAAGTCTGCCAGCTCAAAAATGGTTCGAGCCGTTCGGTCGAGCGTCTTGAACTTTTCGAGGTGCGCCTCATTGACGCCGGTGATGATTCCGATGTCGGGTTGCACGATATCGCACAGCGTACGCACGTCACCCGGGTAGTACTCGCCCAGCTCAAAGATGAGCACTTCCTCGTCGCCTCGCAGGGTTGCCGCGAACGCGCTGATACCGAGGAGGGTGTTGTGGCTGTGCGGCGGCGCGGCGACCCTCTTGCCCTCCGCGAGGACCGTTTTGAGGATCTCACGCATAGACGTTTTTCCGAAACTGCCCGCAACAGCAATGGTGAGCGCTTTGTGTCGGGTGAGTATGCGCCGCGTGCGAAACGCCACAGCTACCTCTATCGGTCGTTGAGCAAGTTGAATGGCGAGGAGCGGCACCACGATGCCGTAGGCGAGGAGAAAGGGGGAGGCGAGAATGACGGCGGCGCCGAGTATGTACCCGTGCGCGCCCGAGGAGGCTACCCCTGCTCCGCCTACAAGGATGGCGAGCCAGAGCAGCCACCCGATACCCTGGAGGAGGAGTGCTTTCGGTGAGCGGGTGAGTCGTCGCCTATTCTCGACGGAGCTAAAGTCCCTTACCCGATGGAGCCACGAGAGGTACTCCCCGACCCTGTACTCGCTCGCCTGGAGCATGTACACGAGCGAGCGCACGTAGCGGGGGCGGTACCGCGAGGTGACGGTAGTCAGCATAGGAAATCTCGCAGGTGCTCCGCAACAGTGCCGGGCTGCTCCTGGAAAACAAAGTGTCCTGCGCCGGGGATGACCACGAGGCGTGAGCCGTGTATGCGCTCGTGGAGCGTCTCTGCTTCAGAGAGCGGTGTTTCCGTATCGTGCTCGCCCCACACGAGGAGGGTTGGCGTTGTCACCCGCCCTGCGTCCTCTTCGAGGGGTTCGTCTACAACCTTTACGAACGTCTCCCGCATCACCCCCGCGCGCACGTAGTCCCTGCTCCCCACGAGGCGTTGTAGACGTTTTCGTAGAAGCGAGAATGGCGCTATGGCTACGAAGATTCTTGTGCACGTAGCAATACCACGCAGGGCGCGCACATATAGCAGCCTTTTCGCAGCACCAGCCGAGGCGATGAGTACCAGCCTCCTCGGGCACAGCACCCCCGCCCCGATGCCCTTGAGGGCGATGCGTCCACCGAACGAGTGGGCGACTATGGCATCAGGTTCTCGCCCGAGCTTTGTGAGGAAGTGCGACACGAACTGTGCATATGCGAGCACCCCCCACGCCTCTCGAGGGCGCTCGCTCCCGCCGAAGCCCGGGAGCGAAAGGGCGATGCACTGCCTACTGTCGCTCATCTGTGCGATGAGTGTATCGAACGACGTAGCGCCCGTACCCCACCCGTGGAGGAACAGCACGACCGGTCCGCTGCCGCTATCGGCATAGACGGTGTCGAGGTCGTCAACAATGCAGTGTCTATCCCCCATCATATATATCCTCTGTGAGTGACCGGCCGGGACAATACACCACGGCCACCCAGTGTAGTCTCTCACGTGGCACGGCCCCGTCAAGCGGCTGTAGGTAGGTGGCGCATGGGCAAGAGCCGATTCACGCAGCATTCTTCTAGGCCCTCGCCTGTGGCTTCACCTGCCCCGTATGCGCGCAGTCTGTGGGGTTTGCAACTTCCCCGCTCCCCTCACCCCTGTTTTTTAGCAACCGAGAGGCCAACACGCCCCACAAGGATACCGAGGGCTGCGTAGAACACAGAACCGAGCACCGAAACGGTTGTGGAGAATACGTACGCAACCAACGTATACCCTTCCTGTTCATGTGTCGCCACGGTGAGGGCGGTCGTCACGCATGCCATGATGAGTGCAAACACGGTAGCCACACGAAACGAGGCAGGTGGCGTGTACCTCTTGATGCGCACGAGGATCCAGCTCAGCACCCCCGCGGTAACCTGCGGAACAACGACGAGGACAAGGCCATAGTGCACACGGCTTATGTCCTCCCCGTACTTCATAGACACGTAAAATAGTGCGAGGTACATCAGAACCGGCCAGAGACCCGCATCACGGCACGCAGTGCCCCAGTGAAGAGCGGGCACGACGCCACCTTCCTCACTGACCGTATCGTGCGCTACCACGCCGCTCTGCACAGCGGCCATCTTCGCAACCCTCGCCATCTGCACGAACAGGATCACGACCGCAGCGATGAGCGAGACCGCGAGAGAGACGGCGACGACCATAAACCCCATTTCGTAGTTTGCTGTGCGCGACGAAAAACCCGCAAGTGCGATCAGGAGCACGTTTACGAAGAAGATGATGAGGGGTGAGTATTGTGCCAGAGCCGTGTTGCGCTCTCTGGTGAGGATGGTGTACCCGATCGAGGAGTGCGCGATGACGAGTATGCATGACAGGAAATGAAAGTACGGTGCCGTGGCGGGACTGAGGAACAGGCCCGCTGTTGCGGCGACCACAATGGCGTACGATGGTATCGGTTGGTATTGCTTGGGGCTCATAACGCTACAGCATCTCTGACCAAGGGGTGCGATCACTATGGCACAAACAAACACCCGCACGACCGATACCTGGTACAGAAAAAATCATACCACACCAAACCCGCCCATGTCCGGTAGCGTACACAGGTGCTATAGTGTACGTGCGTGGACCTATGGCAAACAGCAACCTCACCAACGCAAAGCGGGCGAAGAACGACGAGTTCTATACCCAGTTCAGCGACATTCAAAAGGAGATCGAGGCGTACGTGGGGTACGACGCCGACGTGTTTCGCGGCAAGACGGTGTACTGCAACTGCGACGATCCGTTCGAGAGCAACTTCTTTCGGTACTTTGTGCTCAATTTTCAACGGCTCGGCTTGCGGCGACTCATCACGACGAGCTACAAACCTTCCCCGATAGCGAACACCCAGCTGGGCCTCTTTGGCGATGACAAGACCCTCCAGCCCGCAAAAGGCCGCCCCAAGGTGACCGCCAATAAGTTCATCATCAACGAGGTGGGCGATATAGATGGCGACGGCGAGTTCAACCTGAAGGATGTTGCCGAGCAGTTGAAGGCAAACAAGCACAACGAGTGGACGCCGCTTGTAGGTGATGGCGACTTCCGCAGCGATGAATCGGTCGAGCTTCTCAAACAATCCGACGTAGTGGTGACGAATCCGCCGTTCAGTCTCTTCCGCGAGTACATACGGCAACTGGTCGAGCATGACAAAAAGTTTCTGGTCATCGGCAACATGAATGCGATTACGTACAAAGAAGTGTTCCCGCTCCTCAAGGGGAACAAGGTGTGGTTAGGTAACAAAACAAGCAGTCAGCAGATGTTCTTGGAAGCGCCGCATGAATATACACAAAATGTTATGGCGAGTAAGCCACAAGGTATGTGGTGGAGAATGGTTGATGGCAAGCCGCTGATAGGAGTTCATACTGCATTATGGTTCACCAACCTTGACCATGGGCGTCGTCACCAGCCACTCCCGCTCATGACCACGGAAGACAATCTCAAGTTCAGCAAGCACAAGGAGTTGCGGGGCAAGAAATCATACGACCGGTATGATAACTACGAGGCCATTGAGGTGCCCTTTACCGACGCCATCCCAAGCGATCACGACGGCGTCATGGGCGTGCCGATCAGCTTCCTCGATAAGTATTGCCCGGAGCAGTTTGAGATTATTGGTGCCAGTGACAATGGTGCCGTGGATGAGAAGTATAAACTGCCGCACTTCAAAAAACATAATGAGCCTTATGTGCGTGGCAACAAGCAGTTTAAGCGCATCTTTATCAAGCACAGGAAGAAATGACATGAAAAAGACGCAACCACAGAATGAGATCATCATCTATGAAGGCGATAACGGCGCGCCTCGTATCGAAGTCCACATATCAGACGAGACCGTTTGGCTAAGCCAAGAGCAGATCGCGGAATTATTTGACAAAGGACGCTCAACTATTGCGGAACATATTCTCAATATTTTTAAAGAAGGGGAGTTGGACGAAAAAGTGGTGTGTCGGGAATTCCGACGAACCACGGAGCATGGCGCCATACAAGGAAAAACCCAGGAAGTGTCGGTAAAGCATTATAATTTAGATGTGATTATATCGGTTGGATATCGGGTCAGCTCTATTCAGGGCACGCGCTTCCGCCAGTGGGCAACGGCACGACTCCGGGAATATATTGTCAAGGGTTTTGCACTGGATGACGACCGGCTCAAGGGTACGGGCGGGGGAAACTACTGGAAGGAGCTCCTCGATCGTATCCGCGACATTAGGAGCAGCGAAAAGGCGCTATATCGCCAGGTGCTCGATCTCTACGCGACAAGCATTGACTATGATCCGAAGAGCGATACATCGGTGGAGTTTTTCAAAGTGGTGCAGAACAAACTGCATTATGCGACCAATCGGCACACCGCAGCGGAAACCATCCATGCGCGCGCTGATGCGGAGAAAGATTTTATGGGATTGACCACGTTTGCCGGAGCCTTGCCGGTGTTATCTGAAGTGAGCATTGCGAAAAACTATCTGACGGAGGACGAACTTTTCAGGCTCAATCGACTGGTGTCCGCCTTCTTCGATCTTGCCGAGATCAAAGCCCAAGAACACACGAAGATGACCATGGCGGATTGGGCGGCGGAGCTGGACAGGTTTGCTGAGAGTTTCGGCAGAGGCGTACTCAAGGATGCGGGACAGGTGAGTCATACGCAAGCGGTAGAAAAAGCGACCGGAGAATATCGCAAGTACCAGGCAAAAACACTTTCTCCGGTAGAGAAGGCGTACCTGGAAAGCCTGAGGCAAGTGGAACAGAAGGTTGAACGCACGATTAAGAATAAGAAAAAATGACAATGAAAACAACACTCAGAACGAACATCACGGTCAAAGCTATCTGCGACGGCTTTGTGTACAACGAGCTCGAGGGCAAGGGGCTGTTCGGCCTGTCGGGCACCCTCACCATCCAGCCGGAGTACCAGCGGAACTACATCTACGCGGCAGACGGCGGGAAAAAGGAGGCCGCGGTGATCGAGTCCCTGCTCAAGGGCTACCCGCTCGGTCTCATCTACTTCAACACCGTCGCACGGGATACGTTTGAGGTGTTGGACGGGCAGCAGCGTATCACGAGCATCGGGCGGTACGTCACCAACAAGTTTGCCGTGAAAGACGAGCGCGGCATGGAGCAGTACTTCGATGGCCTCGCGGCAGACAAGCGGGCAAAGATCTTGGAGACGACGCTGCTCATCTACGAATGTGCGGGTACCGAGAGTGAGATCAAGGAGTGGTTTCGTACGATCAACATCGCCGGTGTACCCCTAAACGCGCAGGAGCTTTTGAACGCGGTGTACTCCGGGCCATTCGTGACGCTCGGCAAAGAGGAGTTCAGCAACAGCCAGAACGCGAACATACAGAAGTGGAGCACGTACGTGGCGGGGAGTGCCAACCGGCAGGATTTTTGGGAGCGCGCGCTCGACTGGGTGAGCGGCGGCGAGATTGGCGAGTACCTGAGCCGCCACCGTTCTGACACATCCATCAAAGAGGTGGAAACCTATTTCAACAGCGTCATCGACTGGGTGTCGGGAGTGTTCACGGATGTCGAGAGCGAGATGCGCGGGCTCGAGTGGGGACGGCTGTATGAGACGTACCACACGCACGCGTACAACCCCGCAAACGTGTCGAAGCAGGTGCGTGAGCTGTACGGCGACCCGTACGTCAAGAACCGCAGGGGCGTGTTCGAATACCTACTTGGCGGCGCAGTCGACACGAAGCTGCTCGACGTGCGCGTATTCGACGAAGCGACCAAGAAGGCAGTGTACACGCGGCAGACGGCTGAGGCGGAGGAGAAGGAAGTGTCAAACTGTCCGCTCTGCGCGCTCGGCCACGACGCCAATAAGGCAAAGGTATGGAAGCTCGCCGACATGGATGCCGACCATGTGGCGGCGTGGAGCACCGGCGGCGCAACGTCGGCGAAGAACTGCCAAATGCTCTGCAAGACGCACAACCGAGCGAAGGGAAATCGGTAAGGCAAACTCGAGCTGTATTTCAAAGGAGATACGGAAAACGAGGATCGCGAACGTATAGCGCGGTACCTGAAAAATCTTCGGAACGACGAGTGTACACCGTGAACGGGTGTTGTGGTGGAGGAGGTGTGTAGCTACTCTAGCTTCACCACCCTTTACACGCTCCCTGCATGGGCGTACCATGGTGGCATGGTGTATAGCACCACAACGACGACCCAGTAGCCCTCGCTCGTGCGGGTGTCGTCGCGTAGGCACAACCCCGCACGGGGTTTTATTTGTGGCATTAGCAACATCCGCACCTTTCTATAAACAAACAGTATGCACAACGAATCACTCATGGCAGCGCGCCACACCCTCGCACACCTCCTCGCCGCGGCGGTGCTCGAGCACTACCCTCACGCCAAGCCCACACTCGGCCCCGCCATTGACACCGGCTTCTACTACGACTTCGACTTCTCGGGCGGTGGTAAGCCAGGCGAGGCAGACTTCCCCACGATCGAAGCGACAATGCGGAAGCTACTCGCGACGTGGGACCGCCTCGAGGAGGAGACGGTCTCTGAGGCTGTGGCGCGCGAGCGATTCGCCGGCAACCCCTACAAGCTCGAGCTCATCGGAGAGATCGTCGCTCGCGGCGAGCCCCTCACCCTCTACCACTCCATCGCCCGTCTTCCGAAAACTGAGAATTCGACTGCTCCCGAACACTCATTCACCGACCTCTGCCGTGGCGGGCACGCCGAGCACCCGAGCGCCGACATTCCTGCCGACTCGTTTGCACTCGACCGTATCGCCGGCGCGTACTGGCGCGGCGACGAGAAGCAGGCGATGCTCACCCGTATCTACGGGCTCGCATTCCCCGACGCTGCCGCGCTTACGGCGTACCGCGCGCAGGTCGAGGAAGCGAAGCAGCGGGATCACAAGAAGCTCGGAAAAGAGCTTGGCTTGTTCACCTTTTCCGATACGGTTGGCAAGGGGCTCCCCCTTTGGCTTCCGAAGGGTGCCATTATTCGACGTGAACTCGAGCGCTTCATCGTAGACGAAGAGGTGCGCCGTGGGTACCTCCACGTGTACACCCCCGACCTCGCGCGCGTCGAGCTCTATGAGAAGAGTGGACACTACCCACACTACAAGGATTCCATGTATGCCCCGATTGTGATTGATGAGGAGCGGTTTCTGCTTCGGCCGATGACCTGCCCTCACCACTTCGAACTGTACCTTGCAGAGCCACACAGCTACCGCGACCTGCCGATGCGGATCGCCGAACTCGCACAACTCTACCGCTACGAGCAATCTGGCGAGCTCTCTGGTCTCCAACGAGTGCGGACATTTTGTCTTGCGGACGCACACATCATTTGTGCTGACGAAACGCAGGCAGTGTCTGAGATTGGTAATGCGCTCGACCTCATTGAGTACATCGCCGGCATTTTAGGGCTTGTGCAGGGAGAACACTACTGGTACCGACTCTCGCTCGGCGACCGAGCGAACACCGAGAAGTATTTTAAGAATGACGCAGCGTGGGATACTGCTGAATCACTACTCCGTACACACCTCACCGAGCGTGGTTGCCACTTTGTCGAAGCGGCAGGCGAGGCAGCGTTCTACGGGCCTAAAATTGATATCCAAATGCGCAATGTAAACGGCAAAGAGGATACGGCATTCACGGTACAGTACGACTTCTGTATGCCCACGCGGTTCAACCTTGCGTACACGGCACAGGACGGCTCGCTCCATCAAGCGGTCGTGGTGCATCGGTCTTCCATTGGGGCCATAGAGCGCATCATGGCATTCCTCATTGAACACTTTGCGGGTGCGTTTCCCCTCTGGCTCTCCCCCGTCCAGGTGCGTGTGCTCCCCGTCGGGGAAGCACACCGCGCGTATGCGGAGGAGGTTGTCGCGCTCCTTGCGGGGCACGGGCTTCGCGTCGAGTCCGACGCATCAAACGAGTCGCTCGGGAAGCGCATCCGCGCAGCAAAGCAGGGGAAGCTCCCCTACTTTATCGTGCTCGGCGACAAAGAGGTCGCGGCCCGAACGGTACAGCTCGAGGGGCGATCCGGTAGCTCAGCCGCGCTTTCGCTTCCCGAGCTTGCCGACCGCCTCGTCCGCGAGCGCGATACGCGTGCGAGCGTAGCACCAAGCACGCCCTCGTGAGAGAGGGCGTGCGGGTAGTGCGTAAAAGTTTGTGCGCATCCGGCTTATCCGTTTGCCCGCGCGAAGTGGTCGAAGAGCTTGGCGAGCGCAACCTTCGTGCCGATACGGCTCGATGCGTAGCTGCGGTCAATAGATTCGACGAGCATCCCAATGACCTGCTCGAAGTCGGCATTGCTCCACGTTGCCGTCCGCGCTGCAAGATCACGGTCGGGGTTGTGGTTGCCCTCGAGGCGGTTCTTGTACACGTCGTCGAGCATCCGGACCACCCGGGCGATGAACGATTCCACCGTCGTGCCGTTTGCCATGAACGACCGGATACGATCGAACGCTTCCTGCTGGTTGTTGGCGATGAGTGCGTCAATAAATGACACGACCGCCTGTGCGTCCGGAACTATCGCCGTGCGGGTCGCCGGGGCTTGCACCTGCTCGGCGCGCGGCGTCTGCTGCTGCGGCTGTGCGGCAACATTCGTACGTACTGCCTGCGTGCGCTGCGGTTCGGCAGGACGTGGAGCACGCTCCATGTTTACGCGCGGCATATTCGCCGCAGCGGGCTGCGCCGCGGGTGCCTGCGTGGGGCGCTGCTGCCCCTGGCGAGCGAGAACAGCCTGCATGCGCTCCTTGGAGAGGAGGATCCAGCCATCTTCGCGTGCGTAGAGCGACTGGGCGGCCGCAAAGAGGCCCGTGACGAATGATTGCGCAGGCTCCCGAGATGCCGTACATGCCTCGAGGATCATCCGCGCCGCTTCGGGGGAGAGGAGGATATTCTCCTCGTGTGCGAGGTTCTCGATCATGCCGACCCCGTCGTCGTTACGCGCTGCGGAAGCCGCAGAGAAGTAGGCGACGTGAGGCGTGCTATCCTCGGCAGGGGCTTCGGGCGCTTCGTAGTCGTAGGTAGTGTACGTTGGCTGGCGTCCCAGAGCGGCAAGCGCAAAGCGGAGCCGCGCAAACGGGTCGTACGCGATCATGCCGTACGCGATGAATGCGCTCGCTATGAAGATACCCATCCAGAAGAGTGCGACGGTGAGAGGCGATGCCTCGAAACCGGTATAGGGGACCTGGTCGAGCGTGATGGTGCTTCCCAGCTTCGTGACCACCTGCGAGAGTACGATAGACGGCGACGGCGTGTGCTTCTTCGTGGTGCTACCACCGGAGGACTTCGTCTTTGTTTCGCCGCAGTTCATGCACGCGCCGCCACCGCCACCGGTGTAAGTAGACACGCGTGCCGAGCAGGTGACGCTCCTCCCGTCGCTTCCGGTGAAGGTGCCCGTGTAGGTTGTTGCGCCGTCTACCGTGACCGAGCGCGACCCATCGAGCGCAACCGACCCGATGCCCTGGTCAATCGAAGCGCTCGTGGCGCGGTCAGACGTCCAGGAAAGGGTCACCGACTCATCCTCCCGTACGCGCGAAGAGGACACCTCCATGGTGCACGTCGGCGCGGGATTGCTCGACGGCGCTTCGACGGTGAGCGTCGCGCTGCAGGTCTCGGTGCCGCCGCCGCGTACGTGGAATGTCCCCGTGTACGTCGTCGTCTGACTGGGCGACACGATCGTGGTGCTCGACGCGGTGAGGCCGGTACCGATGCCGGGGATGTCGACCGACGTCATGTCGTTGCTGTCCCACCAGAGGGTTGAGGAATCGCCGCGGGTAATGGTCGAGGGGCTCACTCCGAGAGAGCACCACGGGTTGTCCTCGGCAGGCTCGACCGTGACCGTCGCAGAACACGTTGCCGTCTTTCCCGTTGCCGAGGTGACGGTGCCGGTGTATGTCGTCGTCTGGGACGGAGCGACTGAGACACTTCCCTCAGGTGTACTGGGGTCAATGCCCGTGACGCCCGTGATGGCTATGGTCTCTCCGTTGGTTGTGTCCCACGAAAGCTCCGCGTGCTCGCCGCTCCGTACGGTGCTCGGCGCTATGGTGAGCTCACAGGTCGGTGCAGGATCCGGCTCGCACTCACAGTCCTGCGTGGCGACACGCGTGCACGAGCCCCCTGCCCCAACCTCGACGCGCGCGATGCGCTTATCGAGCTCGATGACGTCGAGGTGCCCTGTCTGGCCGGAGTACGAGAGGGAGACGCCAGTTCCGTCACAGTAGGTGACTGCGTAGTGGGTGAGCGCAGGGCCCTCCCAGCTGAATGAGGTGTCGTCTATAGAGAGGTCGGCATCGTCGCACGAGTAGTCCGTATCGTCCCCGTCGTCACCACCACCGCACGTTGGGCCATCAAACCAGTGCGTGCCATCGCCCCACTGGGGCGGGCTCCAGGGCGAAAAATGGCCCGAGAGATCGCCCAAAGTACCATCGCCCGACCACGACGTGCTTCCGCCGAATGCCCCCCAGGTATCGGTGCCGGTCACGGGGTTATCGGGTGTATCATCGGAGAACGTGGTGTACGTGCTAGCTACCTCGCTCGTGGCGCCGAGAGACAGATCGTCTGTCGCAAGGGCAGTCGCTGTGCGGGTGCTCGCAAGGGCGAGAGCCGCCACGAGGGCAAACACAGCGACAAGCGTTGTGGTGCCCGTGCTGCGGGAACCCACCCGAGGGTCCTGCGAAGCTGCTGTTGAATATGGTGCACGCATACTGGTGATATTAAGAAAATTAGTTCCTGCTAATGTTTATAATGCTTGGTAAGTTATGTAGTGCGTCGTGGCTACGAGGCGGCATGGGTTGCGTCGAAGAGTGTGGCGGTAGCAACCCAGCGCTCCTGCTTGTCCCCGAACGTGTTGCAAGTCGAGAGGACGAGCTGTGCCGTTTGCCCTGTGAGTTCGATGACCGCAGCATCCGCCGTGGTGAGCCGTATGGTGTCGATGCGGTAGTCGTAGCGACGGGTCGTCGTGTAGACGGATACCACATCACCCGCGTGTACCTGCTCAAGCCCATTGAA
Source organism: uncultured Candidatus Saccharibacteria bacterium (assembly GCA_964568345.1). GTDB lineage: Bacteria > Patescibacteriota > Minisyncoccia > Phycocordibacterales > UBA12088 > UBA12088. Next base: position 35,470 of record CAZMPG010000003.1, read on the forward strand.
TGCCTGGAACGCTTTGTTCCTGACGATGGGGAGGTGGCTCGAGTGCCCGAAGATGAGCATCGTACCCTGCTCGCCTGCTGCTGCCGAGCCCGGGTAGTGCACCGCCCCCGACAGGAGCGCCCGATCGAGAGTCTCCACCGCATTTCCCGAAGGGTTGCCGACTGTCGTGTCGATACCCACCGACCGAACGGTCACCCGTACCGGCGTGTGGGACTCGAGCGCATCATCCACCCGTACGGTGGTCGTCGCCTGCTTGCTGCTGGTAGCGGCTCGGGTGACATCGTCTGACGCGCGTACCCGCACCTCGGGGACAGCGTCGAGCGACACGAGCAGCGAAGCGATACCCACGAACAGGGTACCGGTGAGGCACGCAAATAGCGTGCTGCGCTGCCGTATTCGATCATCATGCTGCTGCGAGTATTCCATAACGAACGCATCGTACTATTACCACTATACCATGGAATGACCACAAGGTCAAATCTTTCGCCTCAATGGTTGTGGAGCGTGCGCACGTACCATATACCATAGAATACTTATCAGGTCAATCTCCCTACTATGGGGATGCTTGACTAGCATTGCGAAGTGTGATATACATTTCATATTACTACGTAGCACGGCCGGCTAGTGCCGACACGTAACACTAAACCATTGTAGGTGTATGAATGAACAGCAGCTTCAGCGGAGCGAGCGTATCGCCTCGCAAATCATGCGCGGGCTCGCGATGGTGGGTGCAGCATCCCTCCTCGCCCTCGTGGCGTGGCTCATCGTCCAGGGGGTGCGACAGTTGTCGAGCCCGGGCGGTATGGGTGCCGCGGTAGGATCGGTGCAGTCGTGGTTTCGGAGCGCTCCCGAAGCGAGCCTCACGTTCGAGCTTGCGACACGTACGCTCGTATCTGGTGAGCCCATCACGGTGGCCTGGCAGCATACTGGTGCCACCGGTAATGAGCAGTCGTACTCCCTGAGCCACACCTGCGTGACGGGGGCCTCGTTCGAGGTCAAGGAGGGGGATGCCTGGAAGGAGCTCCTCTGCAACACCCCCTATACGACCGACCATCACTACGTCCTCGTCCGCCCACGTAACACTGCGAGCCGGTTTGCCGATGTTGAGCTCTCGGTTTCCGGTGCCGGCCTATCCGACACGACGCTCGTGACCATCATGCAGGCAAGGGCGGCGACCGCCACCACGACAGCAGTACACACAGTTGCCACGAACCCCGCACGTGCATCGAGTACAACCACTACCACGACGACCACCGCAAAGCCTGTGGTGACCGTCAAGCGGCCTGTCGAGACGCAGACTCCTGGAGATCTCGTGCTCAACATCGCCGAGACCGGCATCCTCGTGCGGTCAGGCGGCAAGGACGTGTTCTTCCCGGTGTCTCCCATTCCCACCACCAAAACGGCGGCGGTCACCTTTACAGTAACGAACCGCGGCGGGAGTCCGTCGGGCGCGTGGGCGTTCATCGCCCGGCTCCCCATCGAGGGTGACAGCGACTACAAGTACGTCTCCCCTGCCCAGTCGTCGCTCGCACCGAACACCGAGGTGCTCTTCACACTCGGCTTCGACGAGGTCCTCGAGGCAAAGTCAGGCACTATTCGGATCGAAATCGTCCCCGCGTCGGACACCGACAACTCCGCGAACAATGAGGATGCGGTGAAGGTGGCGCTGAAGAAGTAGAGAAAAATAAAAAGAGAAAAGAGAAAAGAGCGGGATGGCGATCGCCATCCCGCTCTTTTCTCTTTTCTCTCGTACGCTTTCCTCTCGCTATATATCCAACGTAGCGAGGCGCGCATTTGTCTGGATGAATGACTTCCGCGCCGCAACGTCGGTACCCATCAGGGTGTCGAAGACGCGGTGCGCCTCTGCGGCATCGACGACTGCGACCTGGAGGAGGACCCGGTTCTCCGGGTTCATGGTCGTCTCCCAGAGCTGCTCGGGGTTCATCTCGCCGAGACCCTTGTACCGCTGGATGCTCACTCGCGGTGATTTTTGCTGCGGCGCCTCACCCTCATCTGCTCCTGCGCCCTGCTCCGCGTTTTCACCCTCGTCGGCTTCCTCGAGGCTCGCCGCGTCTGCCGCGGAGACCCCAAGCTCCCGAAGCACGCGCGCCTTCTGCTCGTCGTTGTACGCGTAGCGCACCTCCTTGGACTTCGTGACCTTGTAGAGTGGTGGTTGGGCGATGTAGAGGTACCCACCTTCGATGACCGGCAGGAAGTGGCGGAAGAAGAGGGTGAGGAGGAGGGTGCGGATATGGGCGCCATCCACGTCGGCGTCGGTCGCGATGACGATCTTGTGGTAGCGGAGTTTGTCGAGGTTGAAGACGTCACCTATCGCAGTGCCGAGCGCCACGACGAGCGCTTTAATCTCATCGCTCGCGAGCATGCGGTCGATGCGGGCCCGCTCGACGTTGAGGATCTTGCCCTTGAGGGGGAGGATGGCCTGCGTGCGACGGTCGCGCCCCATCTTCGCACTGCCGCCTGCTGAGTCTCCCTCGACAATGAAAAGCTCCGACTCGTACGCATGCTTTGTTTGGCAGTCGGCAAGCTTGCCGGGGAGTGTCATGCCATCGAGCGCGCCCTTGCGGAGGACCGAGTCCTTCGCTGCTTTCGCGGCCTTCCTAGCTTTAAGCGCGAGGACCGACTTGCCGATGATGGCTTTCGCGTCGTCGGGGTTTTCCTCGAGGAAGGTGGCAAACGCTTCGCCGAAAACCGTCTGCACTGCGCTCTGCGCCTCGACGCTCCCGAGCTTGCTCTTCACCTGCCCCTCGAATTGGATATCGCGGAGCTTTACAGAGACAACCGCAGTGAGGCCCTCGAGCACGTCGTCGCCGGTGAAGTTGTCCTCGCCGTCCTTGATGAGGTTCGTCTTGCGGGCGACGGTGTTGAGCGTGCGGGTGAGCGCTGTTTTGAAGCCGGTGAGGTGCGTGCCGCCCTCGCTGTTGTAGATGTTGTTCGCGAACGCGGTGATGCGTGCACTGATGTCGTCAACGTATTGAAGCGCAACCTCGACGGACACGATGTTCGCGTCGAGATCCTGCTTCTCGCAGTAGAACACGTTCTTGTGGATCGGCTGCTGGTGCTGGTTGTAGAAGGTGATGAGCGAGCGGAGCCCCCCCTCGAAGTAGAAGCTCATCGAGGGCGCGTCGAGGCGGAGGTCGCGCGCGTAGAACACCGACCCGAGCGCAAGCTCGCGCTCGGGAATGGCGCGGAGGTCGAGTATGGTGAGGCGCATGTCTTTCACGAGGTACGCCTGCTGGCGCAGGTGGCTCACGATGCGGTTCCAGTCGAACACGACGCTCGGGAAGATCTGGGTATCGGGCTCGAAGGTGATGATGGTGCCGGACAGCTTTGAGCTCCGCACCTGCTTCACGGCAGCTTTTCGCTTCCCGCGCTCATACTCCTGCACGAAGCAGCCACCGTCGCGGTGTACCTCGGCCCGTGCGTACACCGAAAGCGCGTTCACGACCGACACGCCGACGCCATGGAGGCCGCCGGAGACCTTGTACCCATCCCCGCCGAACTTGCCGCCCGCGTGGAGCGTCGTCATGATGGTCTCGAGCGCGGAGACTTTCGTTTGCTTGTGGATATCGACGGGGATGCCGCGGCCGTTGTCGGCGACCCGTACCCGATTTCCGGGGAGGAGCGCAACCTCGATATCATCTGCGTACCCACCCATCGCTTCGTCGCGGGAGTTGTCGAAGACTTCCCAGACGAGGTGGTGGAGGCCATCGGGGCCGGTGGTACCGATGTACATGCCGGGTCGCTTGCGCACCGGGTCGAGGCCTTCGAGCACGGTAATAGCGTCCGCGCCGTATCCCGTTGTCTTCTTTGATTCGCTGTCTTTTTGCGCCATACCCCACCCTACGGCTAGAAAGCCGTACGTAGCCGCAGTATACCATGGAGCGGGTGCCTGTCACAGGGAGGTGTTGCGGCTCAAAGCATACGCACTATCCAGAAGACCCCGTACATGGTACCCTGCGGGGTGGACTGTAGAAGAGGTGGTGGCCATGCAAATCTTGAGGCAGAATCTTGTACTCATCGTCCCGATCGAGCGCTGTGACGACGGGCATATCAGAAGGATCGTCGTGGTGCGGGATGAGCAGAAGCGCGGGAATATCTACTACAAATTTCCCGGGGGGCGCGTGAATAGGGGGGAGGCCGTACGCGAAGCGGCGCGCCGTGAACTCCTCGAGGAAACAGGACTCAACCTTGGTGAAGCGACGCAGGTACGGTGCCTCGGTTCGCTACGCCAGTCTCGGCCTGGCGGGGCATCGTACCAGGTTACCCTGTTTGTGGCCGAGTTTCCTCGGCACCTTATCAGGAGGGTGCGGGATGAATCGGACACCCTCACCGCGCACGTCGTGCGCCCACGCGATATCCGCGGCGAGGATGCCTTCCTCGAGCAGCACGAACTCTGGCTTTTGGACAAAGACCGCTGCCTCCATGCGGCGCTCTTTGTGGATTGAAATAGGCGCACGGTTCCTCGCGACCGTGCGCTTTCTCTCGTCTAGCTAGCGGACCTCAAAGCCTCGCGCAGTGAGCGCAGCGGTGACCGCGTCCATAATGCCCCCGACTTCGAGGTCGGTAAGGGTGCGGTCGGGCACCTGGAAGACAAGGTGCCATGCGTACGAGGTGCGCCCCCCTTTCGTGAAGGTGTCGAACTGGTCGTGCCGTACGAGGATATCGGGCGCTGTTTCGATGATGACCGCGAGCGGCTCCTCGGCGAGCGTTCCCTCCGGTGCCCAGAGCGCAAGGTCGCGGGTGGCGAAGGGGTACACCGACCACGGACGAAACTCCGCGGTGGAGTGCCAGGGGGGAGCGACGGGCGGTACCGCGGGAACGGGAAGAAGCGGCACGATCAGGTCGAGGTTGCAGGTGGCCATGCCGTCCGCAGACTCCCAGGCAGGTTCGACGCCGAGTGCTGCTGCAACGCGTGTGGTTGCTTCGCTGAGGAGCGCCGATGCGTCCTTCGCACGCCCGCGCGTCGCACGAGTCGCGCAGCCGAGCGCGAGGTGCTCCCCTCCTGTGCGGAAGACGGTACCTATCTCGAAGAGGGCGAGGCAGTCAGCGCCGAGGAGGGGGGCGAGGTGTGCGTTGCGCTCGAGCGCATCGGAAAGTCCGTCGGTGAGGCTTGCGCGGAGGAACGCTTTATCGGCGGCGAGCGGGTTTTCGAGCTCGACTTCGCCGCGGCTTTGGAGCACGTACGTCGAGACCTCAGAGAAGCCTGCGGCAACGAGTGCGCTGCGTACAAGCTCGGTCGCATAGTAGCGCATGGTGATGGCAGGCTGCTCCGCGGGCGCCGGGGGGAGGAGTGGCGCGATAGCGTCGTACCCATGCACCCGACCCACCTCCTCGATGATGTCTTCAGGGAGGGCGAGGTCGGTGCGCTCCCAGGGGGGCGTGACGACGAAGGTGTCGCTGTGGCGGGAGAACTCCCACTCGAACCGCACGAGGATGCGCTCGATGTCGTCGTGGGTGAGGGCGGTGCCGAGGAGGCTATTGACAGAGGCGCCGGTGAGTGAGATGGGGGCGCGCTCGCCACGCGGCTCGTAGCGGTCTATCGCGCCATCGCCCACCCCTCCGGCAATTTTCGTAATGAGCGTCATGACGTCGCGGAGGGCGAATGCGGGAAGCTCCACCGCAGGCTCGTTCTGGAAGCGTACCGACGCTTCGGTCGTGAGTTTGAGCTCGCGCGACGTGCGGCGTACGGTGACGTAGTCGAAGCTCGCCGCTTCGAGGAAGATGTCGGTCGTCGCGGCGGTTACCTCGGCATGCTTGCCGCCCTTCACGCCGGCTATGGCGAGCGGCTCGTCTGACACTGCGTCGGCAATGACGAGCATGTGCGGTTCGAGCCTACACGTTTCCTCGGTGAGGAGCACAATCGGCTCGTGCTCGTGGGCAGCGCGCACCGCAATGCCGCGATCGCCATCGGGAGAAATACTGAGCGCAGCGAGGTCGAACGCGTGGAGCGGCTGTCCGAGGTCGAGCATGACGTAGTTTGTCGCGTCAACGACGTTGTTGATCGAGCGTTGGCCGACGGCGGCGAGCGCACGCTGGAGCCACTCCGGCGACGGGCCGACCGATACACCGCGCATGATGGCCCCCAGGTACCGCGGGCAGCGAATGCTATCATCAACCCGTACTATTGTGTGGGGAGGCGTATGCCATGCGGGAAGCGGGTCGCGGAGGGGGTCGTGCTTGAGCGGCCGGTCGAGGAGCACCGAGAGTTCGCGGGCGATGCCCCGGTGCGAGAGGCAATCCGACGAGCGGTTGGGGAGCACGTCAACATCAATGAGCCAGTCATCACCCTGCTCTAGGACACCCTCAATCTCGAATGCGCGGAGCGAGAGCAGCTCGTCGAGCTCTCCCACGGGCGGGAGTGGGTCGTCGAAGTATGTCTGAAGCCAGCGGTAGGATACCTTCATGCGCTAAAATTGAGAGACGAAGCGGAGGTCGCCGCTGTAGAAGACGCGGATGTCGGTGATGCCGTTGCGGATCATGACGAGGCGGTTGATGCCCATGCCAAACGCAAACCCTCGGTACCCCTCGGGCACCCTACCCTGTCGGAGGACTTCGGGGTGCACCATGCCTGCACCCATCACCTCGAGCCAGCGCTCCTCGCCGCTCGCTTTCGTGAAGCGCATATCCACCTCGACCCCGGGCTCGACGAAGGGGAAGTTGCCCGGCCGGAAGCGGATCATGACCGCATGCCCGAAGAAGCGCGTGAGAAAGGTCTCAATTGTGCCCTTGAGGTGTGCGAGTGAGACGCCCTCCTCGACGACGAGCCCCTCGGTGTAGTGGAACTGCGCTTCGTGGGTCGCGTCGGTCGCCTCCGCGCGGTACACCGGCCCCGAGGAGACCATGCGGAGCGGCACACCATGGCGCCGCATGAAGGGCACCTGGAGCGAGCTTATGTGCGTGCGCGGTACGCGTGAGGAGGGGGTCCACCGCGTACCCTTGACCCAAAAGGTGTCGTGTGTGTCGCGGGCGGGGTGGTCCTGCTTGAAGTTCAAGAGGTCAAAGTTTTCTGTTTCGGGGATGAGCTCACTACCCATTGCCACCTCGTACCCGAGGTCGCGGAAAATGTCGTGAACCTCGCGGATAGCCCCCGCGAGCGGGTGTACGTGCCCTTCCATACGAGGGTAGTATAGCGGGATGATAGGCGAAAGACAATGCGGGGAGGAAAGTGAAAAGAGGAAAGTAAAAAGAGGAAAGAGAAAAGAACGAAACGGCACATAAGCATACTGCTTCGAAAGAACGGATTACGTATTGTGCTACGCGGTGCTCGCTCACGCACTATGTACCGTACTCGCACTTTGTTGCCCGTATCTGAAAACTCCGTTGCTCGTTTCTTTCCTCTTTACTCTTTCCTCTTTTTACTTTTCTCTTTTCTCTTTGCACTTTCCTCTCGTCACCACTTTCCTCTCGTTTCCCCACCCGCTCGACGAACTCCCGCAACACCGCGTAGTACCGTTCGAGGTCAGCGAGGTCCACCCACTCGCGGTCAGCATGTGCATCACCCCCTTTCGGTGCGATGAGGAGGGTTGGTATGCCTGCGGCGTTGAAGAAGCGGGCGTCGGACGAGCCGTGCGCGCGGGCCCAACCGCAGGTGACCCCGTGATGCTGTGCGCAGTCGGCGAATACCTGTGCGTAGCCGTTGCTCCGGAGGATACCGTACGGTCGTTCATCGGCGGTGATGCGTACAGCAGTGTGGCCGTGGTGGCGCGCGATAGTGCGAATACGGGCGAGGATGCGGGCACGGTCGCGCAGGAGTGGGTAGCGGATGTCGAGGACGGCGCGCGCAGATGGTGCGACGACATTGAACGCTTCCCCGCCCTCCACCGTGCCGACGTGGATCGTCGGGTGCCAGTGCCCTCCGTCGCAGCCGGCGCCGAGCTCCTCGGAAAAACGTACGATGTCGGCAAGCGCTCCGACGAGGTGGTGGATGGCGCTCCTGCCGTGCCACGGGCGCGAGCCGTGTGCGCGCACACCCCGTACTGACACCTCGACGGTGAGGAGCCCTTTCGCCGACTCCTCAAACACCCACGAACCGGTGCCGTCCGGCAGGAAGGCGACCTCGCCGGTGTACCCCTCGTGGGCAAGGAGGTACTCGACCCCGTCCATGCCCCGCCCCTGTTCTTCGTCGGCGGTGAGCATGACACCGAGGTCGTACGAGCGCATGGTGGGGCCGAGCTCGCGAAGGAGTGATAGGTAGCACGCAACCGCAAACTTCATGTCGAATGCACCGCGTCCCACGAGCTTTGTGCCGCGGATAGCCGGCGTGAAGAGCGCGTCATCGCCGGGCACGACGTCTACGTGCGCCGCAAGCCAGAGCTTTGCTCGAGTGCTGCGTGACGTGGTAAGTACGAGTGCGGGTGTGTCATACGGTTCGTGCCAGTGTACGTGGAGCGGCACTCCCTCAAGTTCGCGGACGAACCACGTGAGGAGGTCGCGGATAGCACCGGGACTATCGGTGGTAGTACGAAAGGCGATGAGTGCAGCGAGCGTGTCGGCACGTGTCATACGAAGACGGTACCACAGCACCACAAAAACAGCGAGCACGGGGTGCTCGCTGATTTAGATGTTACGCTGCCCTCGGGCGACCAATCCTCGTCCACTCCTCAAGCGCCTCTGGGTCGAAGGGTATGTCCGCCATGGCACACCACACCTCAGGGCCGAGCGGCTCACGGGGAAGGCACTCACCAAACATACCCCGGAGGTATTGGTACAGTGCATGGCACTGGATTTCGTCCACAATGGCGTGGTCTTCGAGGTATAGGAGTGTCGCCTCAGCTATCTTGATGAGGAGCGTAGCAATGACCCCACACATCGCCGGATTCTGGCTCGGTGGCATACGGAACTCAATGGTTCCGAGTCTTGGTGAGAAACGCACAGGATCCCATATCGCTTTGTGTGCGATCCAACACTCCTCACTCTCTGTAGGAAAGCTCATAAGGTCAACTGCCCAGCGCTCCCGTGCCGCCTCATCGGCCTGTGGCAGTTGTCGCACGAGGCGCGGCGCTGCGCGTGAGCGTGCGAGGATCGCATCATCCTCAAAGTACCAGAGCCCGTACCGCGGCTTTCGTGCGTTGCTGGGGAATTGGTGCCAGATACGCATACGCCGTGGATCGTCTTGTACACCGAACACATCCCGCATGTAATGGAGTAGGTGTGGCCCGATGTTACCGAGCAAACAGCAGAGTACGCGGCGTTCGCGTGGGGTGTACAAGACCTGCCTCACACCATCGTGTTTCCCCACGTGGAAGTGGGTACTGTTTGCGCTGGAGAGCAGTGCGACGCTCGGCCATGCAGCACATTGCTTTGCTTGTGACTCATCTCTGAGTGCATCAAACGTCGCCACAACCCGTGGGTGTTGAAACGGGTGATCGTGGATCGTGCGCCATAGCTGTAGTTGCCCATCGGGTCGTGTGGCATAAAGTGCTTCATGCACAGGGTCAAGCCTGAACATGGTGCTGTTCGGCATGATGCGTCGTACACCGTCCAGTAACCCTTCAAGGCGCACACGTATCTCCTCCCCACTCCCGCAAGGTTTCGTTATGAGTTCTCCTTGCCACGGACCCATATCGGTAGTGATAGTGCCATCGTCTGTCTCTGCTACGCCCCCGCGCTGCCCGAGCAATGTCTTGAGGTCGTACAGCTCACCAAACCTCGTGGCAGTACCCTCGAGCTCCACACCAATGGTTACCTGCATTTCTAGTCCCCTATTTGTAAAAGAACCTGTCGCCGCATGCGGCACCGTATAGGTCGCTCGTGCGGCCCGGTAGGTGTTCGAACGTGTCGAGCTCCCACCGGGAGACACAAGCAACCGGCCTGGGGCCGGTTGTGTGGTGTTCTTGTCTCTACAGCACTACCAACAGCCGGCCCCTCGAGGGATAAAGAAAAAGCCAAAACCTGCCATACCGCGCTGCATACCCACAGCCTACCCTGGGGAGGGAGGGAGGTCAAGGTAGACGAGAGAAAAGTGCAAAGAGAAAAGAGTAAAGAGAAAAGTGTAAAGAGGAAAGAGTAAAGAGGAAAGAAACGAGCAACGGAGTTTTCAGATACGGGCAACAAAGTGCGAGTACGGTACATAGTGCGTGAGCGAGCACCGCGTAGCACGATACGTGATCCGTTCTTTCGAAGCAGTATGCTTATGTGCCGTTTCGTTCTTTTCTCTTTTTACTTTTCTCTTTCCTCTTTACACTTTTCTCTTATCTCTTTTCCTTCGCTCGCTCCACAAACCTCTGGAGAATGTGCATCGGCTCGGTGACGACCTCCCGGAGCATCTGTTCTTGGAGTGCGTCGGCCTCCTCGGGTGGGAAGTAGCCAGCGTGTCGGTACACGTCAATGCGCACTCGTATCCCCTCTTGGTCGAGCTCGGTGTGGAACTGGGTTGCGTACACGTTTTCGCCGATGCGGAGCATCTGCACCGGGCAGGAATCGCTCCGCGCGAGGAGGACGGCGTTTGCGGGGAGCGTTTGGCACGCTTCTTTGTGCCCGCCGAATGCTCGGAAGGTTCTCGGGAGGCCGGCAAGGAGCGGGTCGGTGGTGCCGGCGTCGGTCACGAAAATGGTGACACCCCCTGCCCCCTCGCTGTAGCGCTCTTTGGAGACACACGCTTGCTCGTGGGCGATAAGCACCCCCAGGCCGTAGCAGGTGCCGAGGTATGGGGTGTCGCGCGCCACCACGGTGTCAAGGACTCGGGCAAGCTCATGCTCCGCGCGCACCTGCGCCGCGCCCTTTGTGGAGGCAGGGTCGCTCGCGTTGAAGGGGCCGCCGCCGACGAGGATGCCTGCGTAGGCTTCCACACGGAAGTCCTGCGGAAGCGGCTCACGCTCGAGGCGGATGCGGACAAGCTCGTGGGGGGAAAGGCCGCCGTAGCGGAGGAATGCCGCGTACTCGTTGTCGGATGCAGCATCCTCGGGCCTCGTCTGGAGCAGGGCGAATGGTTTCGCGGCCATCGCCCCATGCTACGGCATGCAGAGGGGTAGTGCAATGGTATACTAGCCCCATGCACCTCGTTACGCAGCCGTACCGTGAGTACCTCGTCGGTACGCTCCTTACGGTGACGCTCGCCCACCACTACCTCTTTGACGGCACCACCGCATACGTCACCGCCGCTGCACTCGTCGGCTCTATCATCCCCGCCATCAGTGCGTGGCGGTCGCTCCGGTCGCGCGCCATCACGATCGAGGTCTTCAACTGCTTCGCGCTCGGTGTCTCCTTTGCGACTGGTGAGTACACATCCGCTGCGTTCATTGCACTCATGCTCACCGTGGCGTCATGGCTCGACTGGCGCACCGACACGCGTGCTTCGAGTGCGGTTGAGATGCTCCTCAAGCTCAAGCCCGAACACGCGGTCCGTGAACGGGGGGATGCGCTCGAGACGGTCGCAGCGAGCGAGCTGCGGGCTGGGGACATTGTCGTGGTGAAAAACGGGGAGCAGGTACCGGTCGACGGCGTGGTTGTCTACGGCACCGCCGCAGTCAACGAGGCGTCACTCACCGGCGAGTCGGTACCGGTTGACAAGGCGCCGGGGAGCGAAGTGTATGCAGCGACGCGGTGTGATGCGGGGGTGCTCAAGGTGCGCGCGACCAAGGTGGGGGAAGATTCGACCCTGGAGCGGATGGCGGCGCTCATGCGGGATGCGTCGCGCAACAAGTCGAAAGCGGAGCGCCTCGCCGACCGCTTCGCGGGCATCTTCTTCCCCATAGTGCTCTGTGCGGGGGTAGGCACGTACCTCGTGACCGGCTCGGTACACATGATGGCAGCACTCTTCCTCATCGTGTGCGCCGACGACATCGCGGTGTCTATTCCGCTTGCAGTCACCGCTGCGCTCGGCGTCGCGGCGAAGCGTGGCGTCATCGTGAAGGGCGGTGTGTGGCTCCAAGCGCTCGCGCGGGTGCGCACCATTGCATTTGACAAGACCGGCACCCTGACGAGCGGCAGCTTCTCGGTCGTGCACGTATGGCACGAGCCAGCCGTACGTGAGGAGGAGGTGTGGCGGATGCTCGCGGTCGCAGAAAAGCTCTCCGAGCACCCCATCGGGAACGCGCTCTACCGCGCTGCGGTGGAGCGGGTGGGGGATGTCCCCGATCCTCGCGAGGTAACGGTGAAGAACAGCGTAGGGGTACTCGTCGAGTACGATGGCCACACCGTGGCAGTAGGAAGCGAGCGCCTCGTCGAGAGTATGGACTATCCCGTGCAGGATGCCGCACGTGCCGTGTATGGGGAATACGAGGCGTCCGGTGAGACAGCGCTCTTTGTGTGTCGGGACGGCGCGGTGGTGGGCTGTATCGGGGTGGCGGATACAGCGCGCGCCGAGGCAGCTCCGATGCTCCGGGAGCTCGTGGGGCTCGGTGTTCGTCCGCTCATGCTCACCGGCGACCACGAGGTCGTCGCACAGGCGGTGGCAACGTCACTCGGCATCACCGAGGTGCGCGCACGTATGACGCCGGAGACGAAGGTAGTCGCCGTACGCGACCTCGCGGGGCACGGTCTCGCTATGGTGGGCGATGGGGTGAACGATGCGCCTGCGCTCGCCGCTGCGGACGTCGGTATCGCGATGGGGGCGTGTGGCACCGCGGTTGCGGTGGAAGCGGCAAACGTCGTCATTTTGACCGACCGCCTCGACCGCATGCCGGACCTCGTGCGGCTCGCACGGAAAACCGTCTCGGTCGTGAACCTCAACATGGCTATCTGGTTCGTGACAAACGCTGTCGGTGTCGCTCTCGTGTTCATGGGTATCGCGACACCGGCATTTGCGGCGCTCTACAACCTCCTGACCGACTTCCTCCCCATCATGAATGCGGCGCGCCTCTTCCGTGCGGCACGGTGAGTGGTGCGTGCAGGCCTAAGCGGCAAACCTTAGATTGCTTTCCGTATCGCTATTAAACGGTAAACGGGGACAGAATCTTACTGACCGTAATCTAATCAATACCTTGGACGCAGTCCGCTAATAATTGTGCCGGCGACTTG
>CAZMPG010000004.1:0-47668 GCA_964568345.1 uncultured Candidatus Saccharibacteria bacterium
ACTACGCCCACATCGACTGCCCGGGCCACGCCGACTACATCAAGAACATGATCACCGGCGCCGCACAGATGGACGGCGCGGTCCTGGTCGTCGCGGCGACCGACGGTGCGATGCCCCAGACTCGCGAGCACGTACTCCTCGCACGCCAGGTCGGCGTCCCCAAGATCGCCGTATTCCTCAACAAGTGCGACATGGTGGATGACCCCGACATGCTCGATCTCGTCGAGGAAGAGCTCCGCGAGCTCCTCGATAAGAACAAGTTTGACGGCAAGAATGCGCCGATTATCCGTGGCTCCGGCCTCAAGGCGCTCGAGTCTACCTCGGTTGACGATCCGTGGGCGCAGAAGATCCTCGAGCTCATCGACACGCTCGATACCTTCATCCCCGAGCCGGTCCGCGATACGGACAAGCCGTTCCTCATGCCGGTCGAAGACATCTTCTCGATTGAAGGCCGTGGCACGGTGGTGACCGGTCGCATCGAGCGCGGCATCATCAAGGTCGGCGAGGACATCGAGATCGTTGGTATCAAGCCGACGACGAAGACGACCGTGACCGGTATCGAAATGTTCAACAAGTCGCTCGACCAGGGTATGGCCGGCGACAACGCAGGTGTCTTGCTCCGCGGCACCAAAAAGGAGGACATCCACCGCGGGCAGGTGCTCGCGAAGCCGGGCACAGTCACACCCCACACCGACTTCGAGTCTGAGGTCTACATCCTCAAGAAGGAGGAGGGTGGCCGCCACACGCCGTTCTTCACCGGCTACAAGCCGCAGTTCTACATCCGCACGACCGACGTGACGGGCGAGGTGACCCTCGCCGAGGGCGTCGAGATGGTCATGCCCGGCGACACGGTGACCTTTAAGGTGAAGCTCGTCGCACCGGTTGCGCTCGAGGAGCAGCAGCGGTTCGCTATCCGCGAGGGTGGTAAGACCGTCGGTGCTGGTGTCGTCACCAAGATCGTCGCGTAATACGTATAACCATTACCACCATGGCACCACACACCGCACCGCGCGCGAAGGCCGCTAAAGCAGCGGCGAGTAGCGAGACTTCGAAGCTGCGTATCCGCGTGAGCGCGTACGATCACAAGATCCTCGACGCTTCGATCAAGCAGATCATGGACACCGCGCTCCGCTACGACGCAAAGGTCGTCGGTCCGGTGCCCCTCCCGACGGACATCAAGAAGTACACCGTCAACCGTGCCGCATTCGTCCACAAGGACGCGCGAGAACAGTTCGAGATGCGGGTGCATCGGCGGTTGGTAGACATCCTGAATCCGGGGCCGAAGGTGGTCGAAGCGCTCACGAACCTCTCGCTTCCCTCGGGCGTCAACATTGACGTCAAGATGAGCTAGCGCGAGCGCTGTCACAACAACACAACCGCCCCTCCGGGCGGTTGTGTTGTTGTGGATAGTGTGGTACAATCCGCGCGGGTTCAACGATAGGTAGTTATCAGATGAAAAAGATTCAACTCACTCCTGTAGTGGTGAAGGACAATATCATAGGGATGTGCGAGGTTGATGGGCGCCTGTTTAAGCCGGACGCGGAGCACCACGCAGCGCTTGCCAGAGATCTCCAGGATTTGTTCCGTGAGATGCTGCAGAAGTGTGGCGTAGTTGAGGCGACGCTGCACGTCGAAGTTGTAGGAGGTGAGGCAAGCTCTGTGCCTGCCGACAGGATCCATATCGTGGGGTTTTGGAAAGGTAGGGGCGGCGTGCAGTGTGCGTTTCCCTATGAGTTACCGCCAGCCTTCGCGCTCCGCCTCCGGTGGGTCGCTGGGGCGATAGCCTGGCTGCACACGGAGCACTTCAGCGAAATCGGACACCGGTGCATCCTGTGCGACGCCGCACTTGAGTTGGTAGCGACGCCTCTTGTAAAGGTGTATACCGGCGACTCCCCGAATACAAGCCGGTGCCCCAACGTCCAGTGTTTCTCGCACGAGCTTATGGAGCACGTACGGGGAGAACAGGAGGAAGCCCGCTAATCTACTATGGTATTTCCAAGGCCCACCTGCGTGGGCCTTGTGCTTGCATTCCCGCCCACATCCTGTATAGTACCGATGCTACGACGTCGTAGCAGCCACGTACCCCATTGGGTACCTCTGGACCAGCAAGCCGCACGGCTGAAGGTCCGTACGGCTATTTTTTGTAGCAGTGCCCCATGAAATTTTTGCTCGCAACAAAAGCATACATGACGCAGGTGTTCGATGAAGACGGTCGGGCGTACGCAGCGACCGTGCTTACCGCTGCGCCGAACACGGTGACCCAGGTGAAGGATGTCGCGCGTGACGGCTACGCTGCGGTGCAGGTCGCGTGTGGCGAACAGGCGGAGCGCCGCGTGCACCGCGCGCAGCGTCCGAAGGGCCTCTTCCGCCACTTCCGAGAGTACCGCGCGGGGGAGGGGGAGGCCATTACCGTCGCCCCCGGGAGTGTGCTGTCGGTCGGCGACGTATTCGTGGCGGGGGATAGGGTCCTCATTTCCGGCCTTTCCAAAGCGAAGGGTTTCCAGGGCGTCGTGAAGCGCCACGGTTTTTCCGGCGGTCCGCGGACGCATGGCCAGAAGCACAACGAGCGCGCACCCGGTTCAATCGGTGGCGGGCTGCGGAGCCGTGTGCCGAAGGGGATGCGCATGGCAGGGCGCACCGGCGGCCGCACCGCAACCGTGAAGAACCTCACCGTCTGTGCGGTAGATGCTGAGCGAAACCTGCTCTACATCAAAGGGGCGGTCCCCGGCAGGCGCGGTACGCTCCTCGAGGTGCGTGGCGCATAGGTTTTTGCTATACACATATAGTTAGTATGCAAGCAACGATATACAACATGCAGGGTGCGGCGGTTGGCGAGACACAGCTCCCCGAAGCGGTCTTTGGAGCAGCGTGGAACCGCGACCTCGTGCACCAGGTGGTGACAGCGATGGAGGCGAATGCGCGGCACCCCATTGCCCACACCAAGACCCGTGGCGAGGTGTCCGGCACCGGCAAGAAGCCGTGGCGCCAGAAGGGCACCGGCAGCGCCCGCCATGGCTCACGCAGGTCGCCTATCTGGCGCACCGGCGGCGTCGCCCATGGCCCCCGCAATGAGCGGAGCTTCACGCAGCGGATCAACAAGCAGATGCGGACGCGTGCACTCTACGCAGTGCTCTCGAAGAAGTTTGCGGATGGTGAGGTGCTCTTCGTGGACGCGCTCACGTTCAGTGCGCCGAAGACGCGCGATGCGCTCGCGGTACTCCACAGGCTTGCGCAGGTATCCGGCTATGCATCGCTCGCGACGAAACGGCGCTGTGCAGCGCTCATCGCAGCACCGACGCTCGCGCCGCAGCTCATGAAGAGCTTCCAGAACTTCGGCAACGTCGCTGTGGAGGCAGTGCGCAACCTTAACCCGGTCGAGCTCCTCCGCTACAAGTACCTCATCCTTGCGGCAGCACCCGAGGCTATCCAGGTGCTCGCGGAGCGTGGTGCGGCTACCCGCGAAGCGTAATACAAGCGTATGGCACTCTTTACAGCAAAAACGAAAGCACCAGCGTCGCCGAAGCCGCGCGCAAAAGCGGTGAAGCCGAAAAAGGCAGGTGAGCGCACACCCACGAAAAGTGCCGGTCGTATACTCACCGCACCGCGCATGACCGAGAAAGCCGTGTACATGAGCCTCGTCCACGCGTACGTCTTTGAGGTCGCACCCGATGCGACGAAACGCGACGTTGTGGCGGCTATTGAGGCGCTCTACCAGGTGAAGCCACGCAAGGTCACGATCGTGCGTAAGCAGCCCCGCGCATTCGTCGCGCGCATGCGCAACCGCCGTGGCACGAAGACGGGCATGAAGAAAGCGTACGTCTTCCTTGCGAAGGGCGACAAGCTCGAGATCAAGTAATCCCACCGTATGAAAACGTACCGACCAACCACGCAATCGCGCCGCCACATGACGACCCGCTCGTACCAGAAGGTGGTGACCGTATCGCGGCCCCACAAGGCGCTCACGCGTGGGATAAAGCGCGGCGTCGGCCGCAACAGCGCCGGCCGCATCACCTCGCGGCACCAGGGCGGTGGCCACAAGCGGAGCTACCGGACCATAGACTTCACCTTTGAGAAGCGAGACATCCCCGCGCGGGTGGAGACGATCGAGTACGATCCAAACCGCAGCGCATACATCGCACTCGTCTGCTACGCAGACGGTGAGCGGCGGTACATGATCGCGCACGCAGCGATGCACGTCGGCGACACCTTCGTGGTGTCCGAAACGGAGAAGCCGGTAGTGGGGGTCCGCATGCCGCTCCGCGCCATCCCCATCGGCCTGTCGGTGCACAATATCGAGACGCGCCCGGGCGGCGGTGCGCGCATCGCCCGCTCCGCAGGGTCCCAGGCGATCATCATCGCCCAGGATGGGGCGTTCACCCACCTCAAGCTCGCTTCCGGCGAGGTGCGCAAGGTGCATGCGGCGGGGTGGGCAACCATTGGCGTGGTATCGAACGAGGAGCACCAGCTCGTGCACCTCGGTAAAGCGGGGCGGAGCCGCTGGCTCGGGCGTCGCCCGGTCGTCCGTGGCACCGCGATGAATCCGTTCGACCACCCGCATGGCGGTGGCGAGGGGCGCCAGGGCCGTGGCAATCGCCGCGCGCGCTCTATCTTTGGCAAGCCGACCGGCAAGGGGCACCGCACCCGCAAGCCTGGCAAGTACAGCGATGCGCTCATTGTGTCGCGCCGGAAGGTCGGGAAGCGCAGGAAGTAGCGATTGACAAGGGGCGGTGCGCTGCGTAGTATGTGCGCACCATTTCAACACCATGACACGATCACTTAAGAAGGGACCCTACGTTGACGAGCGCGTGCTCAAAAAGCTCGTGGGGAAAAAGCCGCTCGAGACCGGCGTCATCAAGACGTGGTCGCGCGCGTGCACCATTGCGCCCGAGATGGTTGGCTTCACCTTCGGGGTGCACAACGGGAAGACCCATGTGCCGGTCCTCTGCACCGAGGAGATGGTCGGGCACCGGCTCGGGGAGTTTTCGCCGACCACGAAGTTCCTGCGGCACGGCGGTAAGATCCAGAAGGAGCTCGAGCAGAAGAAGAAGGACGCAGAGATAGCGGCGGCAAAGGCAGCGAAGACCGCAGCAACCGGCAGCAAGAAGTAACGCCGAGCCCACACCTTTCCTATGTACGCTTACCTTAAGAACTACCGTCAGTCGCCGCACAAGGTCCGCCTTGTGGCGGATGCGGTGCGCGGGAAGCAGGTGCCGGATGCGCTCGCACTCCTTGCGCACATGCCCCAGAAGAGCGCACAAGCACTCCGCAAGCTCATCGCCGCTGCGGTTGCAGGGGCTCGTGCCGACGGCCACGACGCCACAGCGCTCTTTGTGGGGCACATCACCGTTGACAAGGGTACCACGTACCGCCGCTCACTGCCGCGCGCATTCGGCCGCGCGTCGCCGATGCGGCGCACGTGCGCGCACGTGCGCGTGCTCCTCAGTGAGGATTTTATGCCGCGCCGCGCCGCACGCCGCGCTACCTCCGCCGCTTAACCACTCTCCCGTATGACCCACGTTGCTCACCCCTACGCCCATCGCCTCGGCACCATCCGTGGCTGGAAGTCACGCTGGTTTGCGAGCTCGCGCGCGCAGTACAAGCAGTTCCTCAAGACCGACACACTCATGCGCGAGTGGCTCAAGAAGCGGCTCAAGGGTATGTACGTCGGTGACATTGAGTTCGAGCGCAACGCCGCAGCGCTCCGCATCGTGGTGCGGACCGCTCGCCCGGGGATGCTCATTGGCCGGAGTGGTGAGGGGGTGCAGCGGCTCCACAAGGAACTGGCGAAGAAGCTCCAGGGCGCGCGGCTCACCACTCTCCCCGAAGTGAAGCTCGACATCGAGGAAATCCGCACGCCGGAAGCGAGCGCACAGATCGTGGCAGAGATGGTTGCCGAGGGCCTCGAGAAGCGCATGCAGTTCCGCCGTGTCCTCAAGCAGACCGTCGACAAGGTGATGGCGAACCGCGAGGTGCAGGGTGTCCGCATCGCACTCGCGGGCCGCATCGGCGGATCGGAGATGAGCCGGAGCGAGGAGGTCAAGAGGGGTCGCGTGCCACTCCAGACTATCCGTGCTGACGTTGACTTCGCACGTGCCGAGGCATACATCGCGTACACGGGCCTCATTGGCATCAAGGTGTGGATCTACAAGGGAGACATTTTCGCGGGCGAGGTGAAGTAATACCAACACTATGCTACTCCCCAAAAAGGTCAAGCACCGGAAGGTGCACCGCAAGCGAGACGGTTTGCAGCAGCGCCACATGGCGACGCGTGGCATCGCGGTGTCGTTCGGCTCGTACGGCCTCAAGTGTATGGAGCCGGGCCGGGTGAGCAGCAACCAGATAGAGGCAGCGCGCCGCACCATAAGCCGTGCGATGGGGAAAACCGGCCGCACGTGGATCCGCATCTTCCCCGACCGTCCCTACACGCAGAAGGCCGCGGAGGTGGGTATGGGGAAGGGCAAGGGTGACGTCGATCGCTACGAGGCGCACGTCGAGCCAGGGCGTATCCTCTTCGAGGTGGATGGCGTGCAGATCGCGGTGGCGCGAGAGGCCTTGCGCAAGGCTGGGGCGAAGCTCCCCGTGAAGACCCGTTTTGTTGCTCGGTAAGGGGGTGAGGTTGCACCGACAACTCCCCCATGGTATACGTAACACACTATGGCGCACCACATGAAGGCGATTAGCGGAAAGAATGAAGCGGAGCTCACGAAGCTCCTTGCGGAGAAGCGCGAGGAACTCCGTGCGTTCCGGTTCGGTACGAAGGGGAGTAGGACACGCAACACAAAAGCGGGGCTCCGCGCCCGCCGCGACATCGCGCGGATTTTGACCTACCGACGCGCACGTGCAGTCTAAACGTATGGAGCAGCACACAAAGCCACAGTCACACACCCGCGTGAAGACGTTTCGCGGTGTCGTTGTGTCCGACCGCATGGAGGGGACGGTGGTGGTTGCGGTGACGCGCTTCGTGCAGCACCCGAAGTACCGGAAGTTTGTGAAATCGGTCAAGAAGTACCACGCAGACGATCCGACACGGTCGCACAAGGTTGGTGACACGGTGGCAATCGTGCCGTGCCGCCCCGTGAGCAAGACGAAGCAGTTTCGGGTTGCCGCGTAAAGAAAAAGATCGCTGCATAAGCTATGATACAACCACAGACACTCGTGAAGATTGCTGACAATACCGGCGCGAAGATCGGACGCGTCTTCAAGGTGCCCGGCGGCTCAAAGAAGCACTACGCGCGGCTCGGCGAGATCGTCGTACTCTCGGTGCAGGTTGCAGAGCCGCGGAAGATGGTGAAGAAGAAGGAGGTGCTCCACGCGGTGGTCGTGCGCACGAAGCAGCCCTTCCGCAGGAAGGACGGTTCCTACATCCGGTTCGATGAGAATGCGGTGGTCATCATTGACAAGGCGAAATACGAGCCGCGGGCGAACCGTGTGTTCGGCCCCATCCCGCGCGAAATAGCGGAGCTTGGGTACCAGAAAATAGCAAGCCTCGCGCCCGAGGTGCTGTAGGAGGGTTGCAGTAAGCGTATGAAGATCCACAAAGGAGACATGGTACGGGTGATGGCAGGGAAGGATGCGGGCAAGACCGGCAAGGTGCTCCGCGCGTTTCCTGCGCTCGAGCGGGTCATTGTCGAGGGGGTAAACATGCAGAAGCGGCACGAGAAGGTGAAGAAGAGTACAAAACAGGGCGGCGGCATCGTTGCTGTTGCCGCGCCGGTACACGTGTCGAACGTGCAGCTCGTGGACCCAAAGACGGGCAAGCCGACCCGCATCGGCATCACGGTGGACGAGAAAACCGGCAAGCACGTTCGCGTGGCAAAGAAGAGCGGCACGAAACTTTCCTAAACGTATGGCAGCAGCAGCAAAAACACACGCAGAGAGGCAGCGCACAGCGTTTGAGGCGCTCAAGGGGCAGTTCGGGTACACGAATGTCATGCAAACGCCCAAGGTAGCGAAGATCGTTGTTTCGACCGGCGTCGGCAAGGTGAGCGACCCGAAGAAGATAGAGCTCATCCAGGATCGCGTCGCCCGCATCACCGGGCAGAGGGCAGCGCCTCGCGGTGCACGGAAGAGCATCGCCTCGTTCAAGGTGCGTGAGGGGGACACGGTGGGCTACCAGGTGACTCTGCGGGGAGAGCGGATGCGCGACTTCATGGATCGACTCGTCCACATTGCGCTCCCACGGATGCGCGACTTCCGCGGCCTCCGCCACACCGCGATAGACGAGCTCGGCAACATGACGATCGGCATCACCGAGCACACCATTTTCCCCGAGACTTCAGACGAAGAGCAGCGCGATGTCTTCGGTATGTCGATCACGATCGTGACGACCGCGCCGTCGCGCGCCGAGGCTGAGGCGTACCTCCGGCACATGGGCGTGCCGCTCAAGAAGGCGTAGAAAAACCGGCGATGAGCCGGTTTTTTCTGTGACACGCGTACGTCGTACGTGCCTTACGGTCTGGACCTGGGTTTTTGCCTCGGTTCAGGCTTTGCCCCACCGCCTACTACTGTCGCAACTAGAACGGCTGCGGCAATGAACCAGATCACCGTCACTATCAGCGCGCCCTGGACCGCGCTCTTGTAGGCCAGGAAAAGAAAAATGATGATACAGGAAAAGGAAAGTATTTTTTGCATACCAACCCCCTACAGTGCTTGCTGCCACGGTATTCAACGCAACAGCCGATAGTTTGGAAGCCAAAGAGTATATAAACATTACTAGTACTATTTGTCAATACGTTTCCTGCTCGACTGATAGGTACAGCTGTGTTACTGTATACCCTATTACAGGGCTCCATGAAGGGATAACCCGTAGCAGAGCGATAGAGCAAGTCGGGGTGCGTTGACACCGATATCCGAGACTGCTAGTATGCGCCCAGCTCATCGTAGAGCGTTGTATTTTTATGGCAAAGAAATCAGTCATCGCACGCAGTCAGAAGAAGCCGAAGTTCAGCACACGGGCGGTCAACCGCTGCTTCCGCTGCGGGCGGGCGCGCGGTTTCATGCGCGACTTCGACCTCTGCCGCATCTGCTTCCGCGAGCTTGCGAACGAAGGCCAGATCCCTGGCGTCAAGAAGTCGAGCTGGTAAAACACTATGGACCCCATTGCAGACATGATTGTGCGCTTGAAGAACGCTTCCCTCGCGGGGCGGGAGGTAGTATCGGTGCCGCGCTCGAAGATCAAGCTCGCGATCGCCGAGAAGCTCAAGAGCCGGGGGTTTGTGCGCGATGTTGTGACCCGCGGCAAGAAGACCGATAAGACTATTGAGCTCGTGCTCGCGCGTGCGAGCGACGGCTCGTTCCGCATCTCCGACACGAAGCGCATCTCGAAGCCCGGTTGTCGCGTGTACTACAGCTCGACCGACATCATGCCGGTGCGCGGCGGGAGCGGCGTCGTCGTGCTTTCCACCCCGCGAGGCGTCCTCTTTGGGGACGAAGCGCGGAAGGAGCACGTCGGGGGCGAAGCGCTCTTTGAGCTGTGGTAGCACGATACCTTTGCAACTACTATGTCACGTATAGGCAAACGACCACTCCCCATACCTGCGAAGACCGATGTCACGGTCGCCGGCGCTACCTTCACCGTGAAGGGTCCCCTGGGGACGCTCTCGCGCTCGGTGCACCCCCAGGTGCGGGTGCTCGTCGAGAACGGCAATGTCGTCGTGCAGCCTGCTGACGAGACGCGTCTCGGTCGCGCGCTCTGGGGCACGTATGCGGCACATGCGCGCAACATGCTCGCTGGCGTGCAGAAGGCGTACGTGAAGAAGCTTGTGCTCGATGGGGTGGGGTACCGCATGTCCCTCAGCGGTACGACGCTCACCATGTCGCTCGGTTTCTCCCACCCGGTGGTGGTGCAGGTGCCCGCGGGGGTGACCGCCGCGGTCGAGAAGAACGAGCTCACCCTCACGAGCTGCGACAAGGAGCTCCTCGGCCAGTTCGCCGCGAACGTGCGCGCCTTCAAGAAGCCGGAGCCGTACAAGGGGAAGGGCTTCCACTACAGCGATGAGGTGGTGCGCCGGAAGCAGGGTAAGAAGGCGGCATAGTACCAATACACATACCACATATGGCATCACACACAGCAAGCACCGTACATAAGCGAGAACGTCGGCACCACCGCATTCGTGCGAAGGTGGTGGGAAGTGCGGAGCGTCCGCGGCTCGCGGTGTACCGCTCGAACCGCGCGCTGTACGTGCAGCTCATCGACGATGCGCGGCAGGTGACCGTGGCAGCGTGCGATTCCCGCTCTGTGACTGGCTCTGGCGCCCGCGAGAAGGCTCGTGCCGTCGGGGCGATCATTGCCGAACGTGCTCGTGCAGCAGGCATCACGAAGGCAGTGTTCGATCGGGGTGGCTTCCTCTACACCGGCACCATCCGGGAGCTCGCCGATGCAGCTCGTGCGGGCGGACTCGTATTTTAATGTTTCTTAGCGACGCTATGGCAGACACAGCAAAAACTACACCGACAGGTGCACCAAGGGGCGACCGCACGCAGCAGGCGCGAGGTCAGGGGAATGATCGGCGTGCGCCACGTCGCCCGCGTGAGCCGCGCGCGCGGAGCGAGTTCGACAACAAGATGCTCGACATCCGGCGCGTGACGCGCGTGGTTGCCGGTGGCCGCCGCTTCTCGTTCAGCGTCACGATTGCTATCGGCGATGGGCTCGGCAAGGTTGGCGTTGGGCTCGGCAAGGCGTCGGACACCGCGCTCGCGATCGAAAAGGCGACCCGCGATGCGAAGCGGAACCTTGTACGGGTGCCGCTCACCGAGGGGAAGACGATCCCCCACGAGGTGAGTGCGAAGTACGCTGCCGGATGGGTGAAGCTCATGCCAGCCCGTGGCAAGGGCCTTAGGGCGGGGAGCGCTGTTCGTACGGTGCTCGAGCTCGCTGGGGTGCGGAACGTGTCCGCAAAGATCCTCTCGCGCAGCAAGAACCCGCTCAACAACGCACAGGCAACACTCCATGCGCTCGCCAAGCTGAAGCCAGCGCGCCGCAGTGCAGAGAAGGGTGCGCGCACCGCGAAGCAGAAGGAGGTAGCCGCCGATGCCGCGTAGCGCCGCAGCACGTTTCAGTACACATCACACTATGCAGCTCAACACACTCCAAGCAGCACAGGGCATCACACGGGCACGGCGCATTGGCCGCGGCGGTAAGCGCGGAAAGACATCCGGCCGGGGAAGCAAGGGCCAGAAGGCACGTGCAGGGCACAAGATTCGCCCCGCGGAGCGCGACACCATCAAGCGCATTCCGAAGCGGCGTGGGTACGGTAAGAACCGCGCGCGGACGGTGCGCAGCGGCCGCGTCCGCCCTGCGCTCGTGCACCTCGACACCCTCGAGCGGGTGGTGACGGCAGGGAGCCGGGTTGACCCCGCGGCGCTTGTTGCGCTTGGCGTGGTCGAGCGGACCGGCGGGCGCGTGCCGATGGTGAAGGTGCTCTCCCGCGGAACGCTCACGAAGCGCGTGGTGCTCGTTGGGTGTACGGTCTCTGCAACGGCGCGCGCGGCTATTGTGGCGGCAGGAGGCGAGGTTGCCTAGGGGACGAGCCTTATTTTTTGGCGTATGTTCGGGACATTCTTTACGAAGCTGAAGCTCATCGCGACTGATCCGACCCTCCGCAACCGGATCCTGTTCCTTCTTGGGGCGCTCGTTGTGTTCCGCGTGCTCGCCGCTATTCCCGTCCCCGGTGTTGATGAGGCGCAGCTCGCCAACTTTCTCCAGAGCAACCAGCTCTTCGAGCTCCTGAGCCTCTTTTCCGGTGGCAACCTCTCAAACCTCTCAATCGTCATGCTCGGCGTCGGGCCGTACATCACTGCATCGATCATCATGCAGCTCCTCTCCATTATGTCGCCGAACATCAAGGCGCTCTATACCGAGGAGGGCGAGGTGGGGCGGCAGAAGTTTACCCAGTACTCCCGCATCCTCACGATCCCACT
This sequence comes from uncultured Candidatus Saccharibacteria bacterium, assembly GCA_964568345.1. GTDB lineage: Bacteria > Patescibacteriota > Minisyncoccia > Phycocordibacterales > UBA12088 > UBA12088. Next base: position 11,920 of record CAZMPG010000004.1, read on the forward strand.
CGCTTTCGTCCAAGCATTCGGTTTCCTCATCCTCCTCTCGCGCCAAGGCATCGTGGCAGACCTCACCACTTTCACGTTCCTCGTCAACGTCGCGGTCGTCGCCGCGGGCTCCATCTTCCTCATGTGGATCGGTGAGCTCGTGAGCGAGTTTGGTATTGGGAACGGCGTGTCGATCATCATCTTCGCAGGCATCGTCGCGTCGCTCCCGACGCAGGTCATGCAGGCGATTTTCACGTACGACGTGGCGCAGATACCCCTGTACCTCGGCTTCGTCATTGCGGCGGTGCTCGTCACTGCTGGCGTCGTCGTTATAGCCGAAGCGGAGCGTCCGGTGCCGGTGACGTACGCGAAGCAGGTGCACGGGGGAAAGACGTACGGTGGGGTCTCAACGTACCTCCCGCTCCGCGTCAACCAGGCGGGTGTCATCCCCATCGTGTTCGCACTCTCGATCATCCTCTTCCCGCAGATGATCCTCCAGTTCATGTCAACGTCGGGGAACGCTTCGCTTGCGGGGTTTGGGCAGCAGGGACTTCTCCTCTTCCAGAACCAGCTCCTCTACGGCGTGGTCTACTTCGCACTCGTCTTCCTCTTTACCTACTTCTACACCGCGGTGACGTTTGACCCGCAGTCGATGGCCACGAACCTCCAGAAGTCTGGCGCGTTTGTCCCCGGCGTGCGACCCGGGTCGGCGACGGTCGAGTACCTCGGCAATGTCATTACGCGCATCACCTTTGTTGGTGCCCTGTTTCTCGGCGTCATCGCGGTATTACCGCTCGTGATGCAGGCAATAACAGGCAACCAATCACTTGCGATTGGCGGCACCGCAGTGCTCATCGTGGTCTCGGTGGTGCTTGACCTCGTTCGCAAGGCGGATGCGCAGGTGAGCATGCGGGAGTACTAGCGGAGAGAAAAGTAAAAAGAGAAAAGAACGCACGGCGGTGCGCCGCCTCTTTTTGCCTTCCTCTTTTCTCTTTTCTCTTTTCTCGCTCATCACCGCATGCATTTTCTACCGCGGTGTGCTAGAGTGTTCGCATGGAGCTTACCACCGCTATTCTCATCGGCCCGTCCGGCTGCGGCAAGGGCACCCAGGCAAAGCTCCTCGTTGACTACCTCCATACACACGACACCGAGCACCCCACCCACTACTTCCAGACCGGCGAGAAGTTTCGCGAGTTCATGGAGGGAGATTCGTTCACCCAGCACCGGATTAAGGAGGTACTCTCCCGCGGTGGGCTCGCCCCCGGCTTCCTCCCCATCTGGATCTGGGGATCGCTCTTCATCGAGGGGGTGACCGGCAACGACCACATCGTGACCGACGGATTCCCGCGGCGCGCGGAGGAGTCGCCGATTCTCCACACTGCATTCGAGTTCTACGGGCGAAAGAACCCCGTCGTCATCTCATTCGAGCTGCCCGACGAGGTCATCGTTGAGCGGCTCGTCCATGGTAGGAAGCGTTTTGACGACACGCCGGAGAAAGTTGCGGAGCGGCTCCAGTGGTTTCGTCGCGACGTGTCACTCGCGATTCGGTTCTTCGAGGAGCATCCGTACTACCGCGTTGCGCACATAGATGGCAGTAGGAGCATTGAGGCGGTGCACGAGGATATCCTTACGGCGCTCGGGCTTCCCGCACCAGCCGTCTCGTAGCCTGCCGGAGAGAGGTATGAAAATCAAGACGCCGCGCGATATTCGGGCGCTCCGTGTGCTTGGGAAAGAGCACGCCGAGATTGTTGCCGCACTCGTCGCTGCTGCACAGCCGGGGGTGACGACCGGCGAGCTCGAGGAGCTCGCGTGCACCCTCATTGCAAAGCAGGGTCTCACGCCTGCGTTCAAACACTATCGTCCGTACGGCGCGTCGCGGGCGTACCCCTGCGCGCTCTGTGTTGCGCCGAATGACGTCGTGGTGCACGGGATACCTACCGAGCTTTCCTACACGCTCCGCGAGGGTGACCTCCTCGGGCTCGACGTCGGCGTCGCGCGTGACGGGCTCGTCATTGACGCGGGAAAGACCATCGGCATTGGTGCCATTGACGATCGTGCGCGCGACCTCCTCGCGGTGACCGAGGAAGCACTCACTCGTGGCATTGCCGCAGCGCGCGCGGGTAACCATGTTGGAGACATCGGGTACGCTATCGAGACGTACGTGCGGGGGGAGGGCTACGGCCTCGTGCGTGATCTCTGTGGGCATGGCGTTGGCCACGCGGTCCACGAGGAGCCCCAGGTGCCCAACTTCGGTGTGCGGGGCAATGGGCCGAAGCTCGTCGCCGGTATGGTGCTCGCGATTGAGCCGATGGTGAACGAGGGGAAGGGGGCAGTCGTCTTCTCGGACGACGGCTTCACCGTGCGTACGCGCGACGGCTCACGGAGCGCCCACTTCGAGCACGACATCGTGGTCACTGACGGGGAGCCGATAGTCTTGACCGAGAGGTAGTGTGAGCCGGTATCATCGGGACACGAGAGAAAAGTAAAGAGAGGAAAGAGAAAAACGGATTGCACGTTGTTTCTTTTCCCCTGTCCCTTTTCCCGTTTCTCTCCGCCTCGTAATTGCTCACACCTTCCGCGTATTGTCTCTGCGAGCCCCGCCTGCTGCGGGGATGACCGCAGGCCTTCAGCCGCGAGCAGAGGTGGCGGGAAGCAGTCTATGATATGAACGGCATTTCGGTACCACAACGAACATAATCCTGGATTGCTTCGCCCCCCGCCTGCGGCGGGGGGCGAAGCAATGACACCGACATCGGGCTGTGGAGGGTGTGAGCAATTACTCCCCGTCTCCAGTGGCGCTTTCGACACATTGTAGTATACTGGCCCCGTGCTGGTTTGGTTGGCGTGTCGGGCCTATCCCCCCACTACCCACACCCTACCCCTATTATTGTTTACACCCTCGTATGTCCGACTATCACAAGGAGCGCACGCTCGTCATTATCAAGCCCGATGGTATTCAGCGGTCGCTCATCGGCGAGATTGTCGGCCGCTTTGAGCGCATTGGCCTCAAGGTGGTGGGTATGAAGTTCGTCGTGCCGACGGCAGCCCAGGTCGAAGAGCACTACACACTCGACCCGCTCTGGAAGGAGAAGACTGGCACGAAGGCCATAGAGGCATATCGGAAGAAAGGCGTGACGCCACCCTCCGAGGACCCGCTCGCGGTCGGTAACGCGGTTGTTGAACGCCTGAAGCGGTACCTGACGAGCGGTCCAACGCTTGTCATGGCGTGGCAGGGTGCGCATGCGGTAGAGCTCGTACGGAAGCTCGTCGGCGGCACTGAGCCGCGCAGCTCCGACGTTGGCACGATCCGGGGCGACTTCGTGCTCGATTCATACGCCATGGCCGACACCGACGATCGTGCGATCCGCAACCTCCTCCATGCATCCGGGTCGGTCGAGGAAGCGCGGCAGGAGCTCGCCCACTGGTTTGCCGACGGTGAGCTCATTGACTACCGCCTCGTCCAGGAGGGTATTCTCTACGACGTGAACCTCGACGGGATACTGGAGTAAGAGAAAAGTGAAAAGAGGAAAGAAAAAAGAACGAGGCGGCCCTGTCCGCCTCTTTCTTCTTTGCACTTTTCTCTCGCACCATGGTATACTCTCGAGTGGGAGCGAAACGTATTGTCCTCAAACAAAGCTGCAGGGAGCTGGCATACGTCCATTCTCATGAACACCCCACGGGGCGATCAGCGGAAAGGAACCACAAGGCACCCACCTAGCATACGCCAGGGCAGTACTGTTTCGTTCCCTCCCCGGCGCCGCCCCCTACGAGGCGGCCTCGTGGTATCGCCATGCTCCACGTACCCATGCAGCAGCACATCCTCAAGCTCCTCTTCGTGCTCATCTGGGTGCTCGCCCTCGCGAATGGGGTGGCTGAGCACCTATTCCTGTACTGGACGTACCGCTGGCTCGACATCCCCATGCACTTCCTCGGTGGTACGTGGGTCGGCCTCGCTGGCGTGTGGGTGTGGCGCTACGCCGGGTACGTACGCCCTGCATGGTCGGCGCGTGGGCACGTCGTCACCGTTGCTTGTACCACAGGACTCCTCCTCGGCATCGTGTGGGAGCTCTATGAGTACGTTGTGTGGTACCTCACCGGCACGGGCCTTCCAGCAAACTACCTCCCCGACACCGAGCTCGATGTCGTGATGGACGTTGCTGGCGCGCTCACTGCCGGTCTCCTTGTCTCCTTGGCGCAACGCCGTACCCTGGTGGAGAAAGGGTAGTGGCGATTCTTTGGTTAGCCGAAACCCACAGGCAAAGCGCATCGGAACTTGCCCCTGTTGTTGTCGCAGCGCGCACTACTGCACACGCTTACCCCTTTGTGACGCTTGCGATCACGCGGGCGAACGCTGCAGGGTCTGTCTGTGCGAGCTCCGCGAGCATCTTGCGGTTGAGGAGGACCTGCTTCTTCTTGAGGAGTCCCATGAAGGTGCTGTAGGTGAGGCCATGAGCCCGGAGGCCGGCATTGAGGCGGACATTCCAGAGCGCACGGAATACCCCCTTCTTCTTTCGGCGGTCGTTGAATGCGTGGTTGCCCGCATGTGCGAGGACCTCGTTCGCCTGGCGTTCCTTCTTCCGAATGTTGCCGCGCATGCCCTTCGTGCGCGCGAGTACATAGCCGCGGTGCTTATGCTTCTCGGTACCTCGTTTGACTCGTGACATAGCGGTGCTGTTACCCTCAGTAAATCCCCTAAAAAACTACCCGCGCAGGTGGCGACCTACCTGCTTTGGCGTCAGAGTGAGCGTCCGTCCGGACCGCTTGCGGTCGAGCTGCTTGCTGCGCTTCTCGGCAGCGTTGAAGTGGTTGCCACCCGCTTTCCGCACGAGGAGCTTACCCGTAGGGCTCACGCGGACGCGCTTCGTGTATGATTTGTTTGCCATAATGGTTGTTGTATCAATCAATTCGCTTCTGCTCCTACGTGCTGCTCCTCCTTGACGATCGTTGTCGGGAGCGGCTTGCTCTTATCACGCTCTATCGTGCAGCCGTACCCCTTGGGACTCTTTCGGATCTCTTCCGCGAGCTTGTAGGGGATTGGCACGAGTGCGAGGAAGTCCTGTAGCTTGCCCACGAGGAACGCTTCGTCCATGTACTTGTAGCGTCCCCACAGGAACAGATCTACCTTGACGCGGTGGCCCTCGGTGAGCCACTCCCGCATCCGATCGATTTTAAGCTGCTTATCCCGCGCCCCGGTGCCAATCTTCACCTGCACATTCTTCGTCTCGGTCACGAACGATTTCGCCTTGATCTCCCGCTGCTTCTTCTTTTGCTCGTAGGTGAATTTACCATAATCCATGATTTTTGCAACAGGGGGAATTGCCCGCGCCGATACCTCGATGAGGTCGAGGCCGAGCGAGCGAGCGCGCACAATGGCCTCGCGCAACGGCAACACGCCGAAGTTCTCCCCCTCCGGCCCCATGACCCGAAGCTCTGGCGCCCGGATCTCCTCGTTGATGTGTAGTTTCTCTTGCTCCTGCACAGCTCTAGCCGCACGACGTGCGTACTGTGAGTATACCACACCCCGCCCGGGTTGGCACGCCGCATTTGTTTCGGGCCACGGTTTCTAGTATTGTTGCCCGTACACCCATGGATCACATACGCAACTTCAGCATCATCGCCCACATAGACCACGGGAAGTCAACGCTTGCCGATCGGATGCTCGAGGTCACCCACACCATCGAGGCGCGGAAAATGAAGGATCAAGTGCTCGACCGCATGGACCTCGAGCGTGAGCGGGGCATCACCATCAAGATGCAGCCGGTGCGGATGGTGTATGAGAGAAAAGAGGAAAGGGAAAAGAGAAAAGGTGGCGGCGAACAAGGCAGTGCCTACATCCTCAACCTCATTGACACACCGGGGCACATAGACTTCTCGTATGAGGTGTCGCGCGCGCTCAAGGCGGTCGAGGGTGTTGTGCTCCTCGTAGATGCGACACAGGGGGTACAGGCGCAGACCTTGACGACGCTCGGCATGGCTCGGGAGCAGGGGCTCGTCGTCATCCCCGTACTCTCGAAGGTGGATGCGTCACTCGCGCGCGTCGACGAGACGAAACTTGAGCTCGCGGCGCTCCTCGGGGTAGGGGTGGATACGGTGCTCGAGACGTCGGGCAAGACCGGTATCGGCGTACTAGAGCTCCTCGATGCTGTCGTCGAGCGCATCCCGCCCCCCGCAGTACAGGCAGGCAGTGCGTTTCGCGGCCTCGTGTTCGACTTCGAGTACAGCAACCATCGGGGGGTCATCGTGTACGTCCGCACGACAGATGGTGCGGTGCGAAAGGGCGACCACCTTCGGTTTGCGGCGAGCGGAAAGACGTTCCAGGCGCTCGAGGTCGGTTTCTTCATGCCCGACGAAACACCGGCGGCGGAGGTGCGTGCGGGCGAGATTGGCTACATCGTGACCGGCATCAAGGAGCCGGGGGTTGCGGGTGTTGGTGACACGGTTGTGCCCGCCACCGGCGCAGCAGAGCCCCTCCCCGGGTACCGGAAGCCTGCGCCGGTCGTGTGGGCGAGCGTGTACCCGGAGAGCCAGGACGACTTCCTCGCGCTCCGACAAGCGCTCCTCCGTCTCCAGCTCTCTGACTCATCGCTCTCCTTCGAGGAAGAGTCGAGTGGCGTTTTAGGGCGAGGTTTTCGCTGTGGCTTCCTCGGCATGCTCCACCTCGAGATCATCACCGAGCGTTTGCGGCGTGAATTTGCCCTCGACCTCGTCATCACCCTGCCGAGCATCACCTACGAGGTCGAGCTCGTGGGCGGTGTGACGGAGATGGTGTACTCGCCCCACAAGTTTCCCGACCACGGCAAGGTGAAGGCAGTGCGTGAGCCGTGGGCGGAAGTCACCCTCATCGCGCCGGCCGAGTACGTCGGCCCCATCATGCAGACACTCTACGAGCACGAGGCAGAGAGCCGTGCAACCGAGACGTTCGGCGATGGGAGAACGAAGCTCACCATTGACATGCCGCTCCGTGAGCTCATGCGGGGCTTTTTCGACCAGGTGAAGAGTGTCTCTTCAGGGTATGCATCGGTATCGTACGAGTTCGGTGCACTGCGCCCAGCCGATGTGTGTCGCATGGATATCCTTATCGCCGACGAGGTGGTGCCAGCGTTCACGCGGGTGGTGGCGCGCCGCAGGCTCGAGGCAGAGGCAGAGGAGACGGTCGAGCGGCTCCACGCGAGCATGCCGCGCCAGCAGTTCGTTGCGAAGATACAGGCAATGGCGCTCGGGAGGATTATTTCGAGTAAGACGCTCCAGGCTTTCCGGAAAGACGTCACCGCAAAGCTCTACGGCGGCGACATCACCCGAAAGATGAAGCTCCTCGAGAAGCAGAAGAAGGGCAAGAAGAAAATGCGCGCGACCGGGCGCGTCAACATACCGCATGAGGTATTCCTCAAGATGATGCGGAGCGGGGAGGAGTAGGATTACAAAACGGGACGATAGACTATGGGCGAGAGGGTGCTGAACAGGCAGGACAAGAGAAAGTGACGAGATCGTCCCCGGCGTCCACGGTCTAGAGTCCCTTGTCCTACAATGAAAACTTCAGCTGCTCCGTGGTTGTCGCCCGCGTCGGTGGCGTGAGTCGGATCGTCGAGGAGGCGGTTGTCGAGGTAGCACGTGCCGCATTGAGGAGTGCCTGTGTCTCGGGCGTTGTGCTCGCTGTGCGCTGCCGGTTGAGCTCGTCGAGCACCTCTTGGGAAATCGCAGAATCTTGGGTGCGTCCGATCCGCGTGAAGCCAGAGTAGGTCAGCACCATACTGAGGATGATGAGGATCGAGAAGCCGCCCCATGCGTACTTGACGACCCGCTTTGCCCGCTTCGTGAAGAGAAACATAGAGCGTATGACAGCCCGACGCTGTAGAGGGTATACTACTACAGTACGCGTGCACCAGCAAACGCATGCGTAGGATTGTGTATGCTCGGATTCCACGAAAAGCGCAGACTGCGGCGAGTCCTCTACTCGCGCGCATCGCTCGTCGCCATGCTGGTGCCGATTGGGTTCGTGTCGTACGTCGCGTGGCATGCGTATAACACCGAGCAGGTGTCCCGCGAGCGGCAGCTTGCGCTTGCTACCGAGCTCGGGCAGCTTGAAGCGCGCGCGGGTGCGCTCGAACACGACATAGCTGCCCTCGAAGACCCTTATGGCGTCGAAGCGGCGCTGCGGCAGCGGTACAACGTTGCGAAAGAGGGTGAGGAGGTGTTCGTGCTCGTCGAGCCAGAGGAACCCCGCGGGGCAGAGGCCACCAGCTCCCCCGCTGCCGTCAAGACTAGCTTGTGGGAGCGGATTGTTGGTATAGTGGGATGGAAAGAGAAAAGTGAAAAGAAATAAGAGAAAAGAGACGATACGTAGTCCGTTCTTTTCTCTTTTTACTTTTCTCTCCGTCCGCGGGTATCGTTTAGTGGCAGGACGCGACCTTCCCAAGGTTGAGACGGGAGTTCGATTCTCCCTACCCGCACATGAAAAGCCGCCGCAGGGCGTGTTTTCATGTGCGGGTAGAGCGAGCAACCTGCGTTGCTCGCGTGGAGAATCGAAAAACGGAGCCATCCGCCGCAGGCGGAGGCGAGTTCGGGGAGGAGCCACCCTACAAAACGTGAGCGACGAGCGAAACGTTTTGTAGAGGTGAGCTGACCCCGATTCTCCCTACCCGCACATGAAAAGCCGCCGCAGGGCGTGTTTTCATGTGCGGGTAGAGCGAGCAACCTGCGTTGCTCGCGTGGAGAATCGAAAAACGGAGCCATCCGCCGCAGGCGGAGGCGTATCGTTTGAGCCACCACCCATTCTGTAGTAGGATGTGCGGAGTGCCGAGATAGCTCAGTTGGTAGAGCACCCCCATGGTAAGGGGGAGGTCCCGAGTTCGATCCTCGGTCTCGGCTCCAACACAAAACTTTTTGCACATTTGCCATCCATTTCGGATACGGTCAGGGATTTCAGAAAAGCGGTGCGAACTTTGTTGTCATATACTCCCATGCTCAAGCATCATCGGACATGGGTTGTGGCTGCGCTTGTCGGCGCGTGTGCTGTGTGGGTGGCGGCGTGGGTCGGGGTCGGGTCTGACAGTGCGCGGGCGCGTGCCGCAGCCGATGCGGGGGGTGCATACCTCCTCCGGCACTTCCACCCCGACGCGGGCACGTTCGACTACCTCTACGATCCGGTGCAGAACAAGGTTGCAAGCAGCTACAACCTCCTCCGGCACGCGGGCACCACGTACGCACTCCTCACCCTCTACGAGGCAACCGGTAATGTTGCCTACCGTACCGCTGCGGAGCAGGCGCTCAAATTCCTCTACATCCAGGAAGCCCCGTGCCCCGTGCCGCATACCGATCTCCGCTGCCTCTACGAGGGAGGGTCGGCGAAGCTCGGCGGCAATGCGCTCGCGGTGCTCGCGCTCACCGAGCATGTACGTACCACGGGCGACACCAAGTACCTCAAAAAGGCGCAGGCCTATGCCGCATGGATCCGTGCAACCGAGACAGACACCGGTGAGTTTACCGCGCACGAGCAGCTCAAGGACGGCACGACGACCGACCTCGTGTCTGCGTACTACCCGGGTGAGGCCATTTTTGCGCTCATGCGGCTCTACGCGCTTGACCACGACGAAGCATGGCACACCGCCGCAGCGCGTGCCGCAGACTGGCTCATCGAGGTGCGCGACCGCGGCGTAGCGCCTCACGACCTCCTCCACGACCACTGGCTCCTCTACGGCCTCAACGAGCTCTGCAAAGTCTCCTGTGAGCCACGGTACCTCGACCATGCCCGGGCCATTGTCGCTTCGATCGAGGCGCTCCAGCACTCCGGCGCTTCTAACCCGGAGTGGGATGGCGGCTTCTACGACCCCCCGCGTAGCACCCCCACCGCAACGCGAGTAGAGGGCGCGGCGGCTGCCCATGAGCTCTTTGTGCGGGCGGGGGATAGGGAAGCGGCAGCGCAGGCGCGCCGCATCGTCGAGCGCGGCGAAGCGTTCCTCCTTCGCACCCAGGTAGACGCAGCGCGCGCAACACAGGCGGGGCTCTCCCTTGAGGGTGCTGCGGGCGGCTTCACCGAGTCGCTCGACGGGTACCGCATCCGCATTGACTACGTCCAGCATGCGATCTCTGCACTCCTCGGCTACGTAGCGGTCGAGCACGGCACTGGATTCCCCGGAGGAAGTACGGTACGATAGGCTCGTTGCCGAGGTAGCTCAGTTGGTAGAGCGGTGCATTCGTAACGCACAGGTCGCGAGTTCAATCCTCGCCCTCGGCTCCACGACACGCACCGCGCACGTGGCGCGGTGCGCTGGAGCATATGGCCTCTGACCACCGGGAACGTATCGCAGACATAGAGGCAGCGATGTGCGCGCCCGACTTCTGGCGCGACCCGCGGAAAGCGCAGGAGATGATCCAGGAACTCAGTGAGCTCAAGGCGCTCGCCGAGGGCGGCACACCCTACGACAAGAGCAGGGCGGTCCTCGCGTTCTATGCAGGGGCTGGCGGGGACGACGCGGAAGACTTCGCTGCGATGCTCCTCCGCATGTACGAGAGGCTCTGCGAGCGGAAGGGTTGGGGCTACCACCTCGTCCACGAGCACGAAAACGACCACGGCGGGTACCGCAACGTGTCTATCGAGGTGGAGGCGAAGGGGGCGTACGGCACCCTCCGCGGCGAGTATGGCGTGCACCGTCTCGTGCGCATCTCCCCCTTCAACGCGAATGCGAAGCGGCAGACAAGCTTCGTGCTCGTCGAGGTGCTGCCGGTCATCGAGAAGCCGAAGCTCGCGATACCCGAGGCTGACCTCGAGGTCACCTTTGCGCGGTCGAGTGGTCCCGGTGGGCAGAACGTCAACAAGCGGGAGACCGCGGTGCGTATGACCCACACCCCCACCGGCACCACCGTCCACGTGCACGGCGAGCGCACCCAGCAGGCAAACCGCGAAAAGGCGCTCGCGCTCATCGAGGCAAAGCTCCTCCGCCGTATGGAGGAGGAGCACAAGGAGACGCTTGCCGACCTCTCGACCGATCCAGGCAAGATCGAGTGGGGGAGCCAGATCCGCTCATACGTGCTCCACCCCTACCAGATGGTGAAGGACCACCGCACCGGTGTTGAGACGAGCAACACCGCCGCGGTCTTGGAACATGGAGAGATAGACGATTTTTTGGAAGCGAAGGCGAAGCAAGAGATAGGCGAAAGGGGATGAAGATAGGGGAAAATGGTGCACGTTCCCTGTCGCTTCTTTTCTCTTATCTCTTTTCACTTTTCTCTCGCATGTGCATAACCGCGTAGCGTTCCCCCTCCAACGCGCTACACTGGAGGGCAGCATTGCTGTCCGTGCTTTCTGCGTGGTAGCCCCCTCCCCTTAAAAAGGGGAGGGCCGGGGTGGTTATTAAATCCCCCCATTTGTGCCATCGGCAGGAAGTTGGTGTGCAGCCATACCATTACCAACATTTACCACCCATCATACTTTTTATGCCACGCTCAAGCTCCTGTATAGCGCTCACGATCGCAGCACTCGCCCTCGCCAGTGTTGCCCCCCTTGTTTTCGCGGAAGGGCCGACACCAAGCGACACCACGAAAGCCGTCGTCGTCGCCACCACGAACATCTACAACGCTGCGGTTGCTGGTCAGGATCGCACCCTTACCCTCTCTTTCGACCTCAGCAACCGCACTGGCGCACAGCCCCAGGTGCGTTACTTCGTAGAGCTTCGTGCACACACCGAGAAGGGCTCTGGCGCGGTTGCCGACCAGCACACCTATCCCGACACCCTGAGCCTTCGTGAGGGGGAGACGAAGCACGTGCAGGTCGCCTATGCTGTGCCCGCGAGCGTTCCCACGGGGGGCTACGATGTGTGGGTCAAAGCGGCAAATGGGAGTGGCCTTCTCCTCGCGCTCGCGAACGCCGGCACCGTCTCCCTCACCTCAGACAGCTCTTTCCCGTCTATCGTCCCTGGCTCCTGCTCGCTTTCGGTCGCGGGGAGTGAAGTGACGTACACGCCGGAGCAGGGGGTAGACATCGCTCCGAGCGAAACTCTCACCGCAACGTGCTCGGTCACCAACAGCGGCGCATCGCAGACCGTCATGCCGCACTTCGTGGTGCGGTACCGCTCGAGCGTCGGTGACATCGTCTCGGAAACCACGGACACAAATAGTCGCACCACCCTCGCCAAGGGTACGCAGAAGATTACCGTCACCATCCCCACGATCACGAAGCCCCAAGCGTACGAAGTACTCCTCTCGCTCACCGACGAAGCAGGAGCCCGTTCAAACGACGTACCGCTCCACCTCGTCATCCAGGGCGAGAGTGCGACGATCCAGAACATCATCCTCGACAAGGATCGCTACGCAGCGGGCGATACCGCACAGGTTTCCTTCTACTGGACCGCTTCCGCTGATACCTTTACTGACTCCCGCATCGGCACCGGCTCGGTGCTCGTCGCGCCGTCGGTCTCGCTCCGCATCACCTCGGGCACGGGCGCTAACTGCGTTGAGCCGACCACAAGGCAGCTTGCGGGCCAAGCGAGCACCCAGACCTTCACGCTTCCTGTGACTGCGCCGTGCGAGAACCCAACCGCGCACGTCTCCCTCGCTTCACAGAGCGGCGTCCTCGACACCAAAGACCTCGCGGTCGAGAGTGCGCCAGTCCCCGCAGTAGTCCCCGAGCAAGACTCCCCCGTCGTCCCCGACCTTGTCGTCAAGGTCGTTGTCGCCCTCTCCGCCCTCGCTGCACTCGCCGCATTCGCGCTCTTCCTCCGCAGGCAGCACGCCGTGCCGCCCGCAGCACCGACCATGCTCCTCGTTGCACTCCTCGGCGCGTCGCTTCTCGGCGTAGGGGAGGCGAGGGCGGATACGTTTACGGTACCAAGTGACGATGTCGGTTTTGTGTTTGTGAAATCAAAACAATGTCCTGACTACAGCACAGATTCGGTGACGTTTCACTTCGATTGGCCACATGCTGACAACAACACAATGGGAGGAAACGTCTACAATAACGCGTTTTGCGCCACCCTCTCTAGTGCCGAGCGTACACTGTTGCCGAGCCTGGGGACTCCAGCGTGTGCCATCGGTCAACAGGATTTTGTAGCATGCGTGGAGTTGCAAGAAAAGCTGAGTGCCCTACGGTCGTATTCAAGCCCAGACTTCAACCGTTCAGCGTCATATAATGATTTATATTTGCTCTCCATACGGTACAGTACCGACCCGCATAAAGTTTGGGGTGTTGGCGGTGGGGTGTATTCAGGAGAATACGCAGGGACTCTTGCTAGTGTGGGTAGTCCGGCAACGTATACAGTATCCCTGAATAAACCTATTGAATCCGCGTACGCACCGGGTGAAAGTATACTGGTAACGGCAACAACCCACGTAGGAACATGTGGCAATATCGGTGGCAATTGGGGTTCCCTCACGGCACGTGGCCAAAGTGCGGATGGTTCAGATGACTGGAAGCTTTTAAACTGGACTGAAGATGACGAGGTTTGGACAAGGAGTCTGTTCACAGCGCCGAATACCCCAGGCTCATACGATATAGACTTTTTTGGCTTTTCGTGGACGAGACACATTGTTGGTGTTACGTACGGGGAACATTCACTGCCATATATTGTTGCAATTCCGCACATGTGCACCGGCAACATCCCGAACTCGGTACCTTGCCTGCAAGACAACACCGACCTCGCGGAGAATACACCGAAAACACTCGTCACTACCTGCAGCACCCCCGAAGGCTCCGCGCCAAAGTGCGAAGTTACCTGTGCCCCAGGGTTTGAGCGCCAGGGTACGGCCTGTGTTGCGGTGCCACCACCGCCCCCAGGCTCCCCAACCGCCCTCATGCAGTTCATTGACAGCGAAGGCAATGCGAACCCAGCGGGGCGTGTGGACCCGATGCAGCCGCGCACATGGAAGTGGGAGTCCACGAACGCACAGGTGGCGAGTGCTCGAGTCGTGATGAGCGAGTGCGATAATCCTGATTACGATTCCCCTTCAAGTAACTGGACACCATGGAATGCTACACAGGGTCTGAAGCCAGGATCGACAGCGCTTGCTGGGGAGCAGACGGCGACACCTGGCGCAACGAGGTATGGGTGCAAGGTAGACTTCTTCTACACCGCAACGAACACCACGAGCAATGTCGCCGCGACCTCGCAGGGCACGATCCGCTTCGCATCGCAGCTTCCCAACACCCCAGGCGTGCAGCTCACCGCCGACCGACCCACCGTGCCGTCGGGCGACAGACCAAAGCTCTCGTGGACGAGCGAAAATGTCACCTCGTGCACCGCATCGGGTGGTTGGAGTGATACCAAGCCCGTGCAAGGTGTAAACCAAGAGCAAAGTCCCATCACCGCAGCGACGACATACCGCATCACGTGCACCGGTACGGGCGGCTCTGCAGAGAGCGCGGCGACAGTCAATGTGGCTGCTGTGTCGGCGACGCCAGCGCTTGTCGTGTGCCCAAGCTCCTCACAAGTAGGTGTGGGTGAACAGGTGCAACTTCGTGCATGGTACAAAGCAGACGATGACGACGGCACCATGACCTGTTCCCAGATCAGCGGTGCGTCAGAGGTGACCGGTACTGCGGTGTGGACAACGACGAGTAGCAATGTCTCCCTCCCGGGAACGAAGGGCCTGGTGCGCGGTGAAAGTCCGACCACGGGCCTTGGCGCACCGGTGCTTGCGCAGTACACCACCGGAGGCACCACCCTGGGTGCGCGTGGCTACGTGCAGGTGCAGGCGGCAGGCATCTGTGGTAGCGCTGCGGGGGGCACGTACAGCGATGAGCCGACGAGTAACCTCTGCCAGTCAGGTACCGTTACCGGCGGCGTATATCTCGATCCGGTAACAGATCGGTATTACTGGCTATGCGGTACGCGGCAGTGCAGTGCAGACCACATGTCCGGTGATCCGCAGTAGCACACACTATACGCCACGCTGCAGAAACACACCCGCGTATGCGGGTGTGTTTCTGCACATGCTACGATTGTGTGCATGAGGTGTGGTGCCGTACACTGTACGATATAGCAGTGTATTAAACCCTCAACACCTATGCGTACTCGAACGTCCGTACGTTGTGCTATGCTCCTCGTCGCCTGTGTCGTCGTGGGCACACAGCACGTGCAGGCGCAGAGCGTGCCAACTCCTGACAGGGAGACATACGGCTCGGTCACGGTAGCCGACCTCGACATCCACAACGCCCACATCGTGAGTCAGGATGGTCGCTCCCTTACGCTCTCGTTCGACGTGGCGAATGGTGTTGGTATGCAGGCGGGTCTCCGGTACCGTGTCGAGCTCGTCCGTACCGAGGGGGGTAGGATGCAGACGGTTGCTGCAGCGGCGTATCCCGACGTGTTCTCAGTGGGCGAGCACGCCTCGGTCACCAAAACGTTTACCTACGAAGCCCCCGCGTACCTCGCTGG
Source organism: uncultured Candidatus Saccharibacteria bacterium (assembly GCA_964568345.1). Classification (GTDB taxonomy): domain Bacteria; phylum Patescibacteriota; class Minisyncoccia; order Phycocordibacterales; family UBA12088; genus UBA12088. Next base: position 27,264 of record CAZMPG010000004.1, read on the forward strand.
GGCGTTTACTGCGTGGGTGTACGTCGAGAACGAGAGCGGCTTGCGCCTCGGATTGAGCCCCTGCGACGGCAGTATCGTACTCCAGGGGTCTGGTGCGTACGTTGAGCTGAGTGATGCCGCTTGCCTCCTCCATGTGGTTGCGGCCGATGGGTCCCTCGAACCAGCAGCATTCACCACGAGCCAGGGTGTGGACATCCTCCCCGAGGAGTCACTCCGGGCCGTCTGTACCGTCAAGAGCACACTGCCTGCAGCGACTATGCTCTACCCCTCAATGCGTATCCATGAGCGTACGCGCATGGGTGCGGTGGTGCGGGAGGAGATGGCAGACAAGAACACCCCGCTTACTGTCGCACCGGGGGGTGGGCAGGTCGTTGAGACGCCGATCTTCACCGCATCTGAGCCGCAGGCGTACGATACCGCACTTACCCTTGTGGATGCCGCGGGTGTACCCCAATCGAACACCATCTTCATCCACTACGTCATTGTGGGGAAGAGCGCGACCGTACAGAACGCGTCCCTCGACAGGGATGCGTACCAGCCGGGAGACACAGCCGAGGTGCGTGTTCTTGTTGCTGGCCCAGCAGATAGTTTTGCTGGTTTGCGGCGCAACATGCCGACTGAGCTACGTACCCCCTCCCTCACCGCGAGTATGGTAAGCGGAGATGGAACCGTGTGCGCTCCTGAACAAAGCAAGCGTCTCGGGTCTGTTGGCGGAAGTATCGTGCTCGAGCTTCCTGTCGAGCGCCGCTGCAAGAACCCGGTTGTACATGTTGAGTTGCTCGATGGGGCGAGCGTGCTTGACGCAAAAGACTTCTCATTCTTTACCGCAGAGACGGTGTGGGGTGTGGTATACCACTACGTGCCTCTTGCTGCCGTGCTTATCGTGCTCGGGGCGCTTACCGTTTTCGTCGTACGGAGTATACGGAGGAGAGATAGCTCAAAGGCGTCATCGGTGCCGCTCGCCATCCTGGCACTTGTCTCAGTGGTGAGTATGTTCCCCCGTGGAGTAGAGGCAGCAAGCTTTTCTCCGGCCGTCGCTGATTTCAGTGAGCCGATCGTCGACTATGATTACCCCTTCACGAGCATTCCCTCACCGGTGAGACCCAGTAGCGCGTTCACAGATAGTTTCCATAGATCTTGGAGCATGCCCATTTACGATGATAGGGGGAATGTTATCCGTGCCGCGCAAAGCCTCGTAAAGGTGTTCACCGCGTCATTGGATAAAAGCACGTACGTGGCAAGTACCGACACGGAGCAAAGGAAAATCACCGTGTCGGGCACATTGAGTGGCAGTGCGTGCGACAATGTGTCTGATCTCTACCAACTCACCGCTACCACTAATGGAGTGATTAGGAATGTCCTCAAGCTCACCACAACCGACGTGCTTGGGCCAGATGATACGGTTGTAGGTGTGCAGGATGTCACAAATGGCACGGGAAGTGTGGATTTGCCGGTACCAACAACACCTGGGAACTACACGGTGAAGCTTGAGGGCATGGTCGCGTTCGTACTATACGGCATAAGCGCGTTCAATAGTGGTGACGCTGGTCAGTACGAATGGACGCTCGTGCGCGAGTGGGTATCCTACGAACTACCCTATACTGTTGTTGCACCCCCGGCCACACCTCCTCCACCGGCCACACCTCCTCCCCCGACCACACCCCCTCCAGCGAACCCGCCACAAACCCCCCCGCCGGCGACTGGGTACAGCTGTCAGGGCTCAATACCTTCCGGGGCCTGGAGCTGGACCCAAGCACAGGACACCCCAGGGAACTGGGATGGCAATGGCCTTGAGACCTATGTCACGAACAACACCACCTACTGGCAGTACTCCCCAAGCGATACGTCGCGGAGCTGTGAATTTACCTGTCTACCGCAGTACGAGTGGCGTAACGGACAGTGCCTCCTTGCAGGGGAGCCGCCAAGTTCTTCGTACCAGTGCCAGGGTACTGGCCCCAACAACACGACGACCTTTCGTGCGAGCAGCATGGAGGATGCGAATGGCCCCAACCAATCCTGGCACCAGGTGGCGCAGAACACGACCGCGCGGTGCGAGATGATCGCTTGCCCCTCGGGGCAGGAGTGGAACGGCGTAACCTGCATCACCCCCGCCACAGGCGCGTGCTTCACGCGACCTGAAGATACAGGGAGATTCCTACAGACTGTTCCCTGGGCGGGTGACAGCAGCGATGTCCTTACCGATACTGCGTGGCACTACAGCGCAGCAAACACGGCTGCAAAATGTGAGCTCCACTGTCAAAGTAGTGAGTACGCCTGGAACGAGACGACGCGCTCCTGTGAGTTACCACCTACAACGTGCCCACCCGGGCAGGTGCTCGTTGGCTCCACCTGTATCCCTGCTATTGGTCCCACCGCTTCAATGACCTTCAACGGTAGTGCACATGCTGCAGGTGTAAATCCCCTCGCAGAGCGGGTGTGGGCGTGGGACTCGACAAACGCACAAGCAGCAGCGGCTCATGCGACCATTACCGGCTGTGATGCAGATCCAGACCGTGTGACGACGCTCGACCCTTGGACCCCCTGGACCGGGGCGGGACGGAGCGCTGACGCGAGCCCTCTCAAGGGTCAGCAGACTGGCACCCTCGACGCGAGCTGGTATGGCTGCGTGATGGAGTATACCTACACGGTGCGCAACCTTGACCTTGGGCAGGAGGCAGTCGCAGAGGGCACCGTTTCATTCGCCCACAGGCCTTCTGCACCGACCGCCTCCATGACCTTCAACGGTCAGACAGACCTCGTGGGTGTTGATCCGCTCCTCGAGCGCACGTGGCGCTGGGAGGCGCACAACGCGATCACCGCGACAGCACAGACGACGATTACCGAGTGTGATGCAGATCCGGCACGCGTAGAAGAGGTGGATCCGTGGGCGCCGTGGAGCCAAGCCGGCGCCCAGACTGGTGCCACACCGCTCCTCGGTGAGCAAAAGGGCACTCCAGGAGCTGGGAGGCATGGGTGTAAGATTGTCTACAGCTACACGGCCACGAATGCCGCGGGAGAGCACGCAACTGCGCATGGCTCGGTGAAGTTCACCTCCCTGCGGGAGGCTGCGGCGAGTGTAGACCTCCGTGCAGCTGCATCCCCCATTCCCTCCGGAAGCAGGCCGACCCTCTCGTGGACCACCGCAAACGTGCGTGACTGTGTAGCGTCCCAAGGCTGGAGTGGGAGCCGCCCCACCGAGAGTGTCGGAGAAGTACAGGGCGCCATTACCATGCAAACATCGTACAAGCTCGAATGTGTCGCGGTAGCGGATGGCATGCGTGTCAGTGACGTAGCGGTGGTCGACATTGCTGAAGAAGGAGGCACGCCGTCGCTCACCGTATGCCCCATGATGCCGTCGGTGCAGGTAGGCAACCGCCTCCTGCTCACCGCATGGTACAGCCCCGACGGTGACTATGTGAGCTGTGGCAACCCCAGCGCGAACGGGGAAGAGGTGACGAATGAAGCGGCGTGGAGCAAGGAAGGGGGGTACGTGAGCCTCACCGGTGTTGCGGGCGAGATCAGGGGCGAACAGCAGACCCCCCCGGGGGTGCGCACCCCGGTGACCGCTCGCTGGCATGGGTACGCAGGGGTGAGTAGCGTCCGCGTCACCGAGCCCGCTGGTGAGTGTAACGCAAGCATCACGAGCCAGGTGCTGTATAGCCCGCCAACCCAAAACCTCTGCACCCGTGGCACACCCTCCTCGGTTTCGGAAAGTGGCTCGTGGTACGCGTGGACCTGCTCCGGTACGCCCTGCCAGGCAAAGAAAAGTACGGGGAGTCCGCAGTGACCCATGACCCCTGCACCATCTTTTTCTTTGCATGTTTCGAAGCGACACAACGGGCATGTTGATAATTTGACGATGCCCGCAAGGTCGTGTGCGCTACAATGTCTATGTGTCCCACATCCACGGCAGCACTCGTAAATTATGCACGTCGCACGAGCGTACAACTACTATCCAAACCATTAACCATAAACTTTGAGAGACATGGATAAAAATGTTACGGAGGGTGATATGTCACAGGGTGGTGTGCGTAGCACCAAGATGTACACGGTAGTGGTAGCGACAATCATGCTACTAGCATTTGGTGCTGGTGCTGCGATGTGGCTTGCGCCGGATCAACAAAAGCAACAGCAAAGCCTGCCATCAGCCATCAGTGCTGAGGCAGCAAGGCAGGAAATGTTGGCAGTACCGCAGGAAGTGACAACGTATGAAGCAGTCTCACTTGTTGGGGTAATAGAGGAGGTGAAGCTTAACAATGGTGCTCTGGGGAATGGTTCGATGCAGGTCGTGCTGGAAGGACATGAACAACCAGTCCTCGTCATGGTCAGCCCGTACGTAACTCTCGAGGGCGTTACGGTAGGGGAGATAGTGGCAGGTGGCGCGGTTCGTCTCAAGAAAGCTTATGACCTTAGGGATGGTACGTACCTCGTTGAGGTGATTAGCAAGTAGTATTGCAGAACATATGCCTCAGCATGATGGTGGGTTAGTCACAAGGCTGCTTCAGACATGCTTAAAGACAGCAAGCGTTTTCTTTTTCGTCGTAGTATATGTCATGGTGCCGAGCGCTGTATCTGCTGCTGCACCCATCGGAAACTACGACACCCTTCAGTCGGACATGACGTGGGGATGGGCGTGTGACCCCGATAAGTACAACACAGATCTCTCCTTTTCCATCTACATTGATTCTCAGTTCTGGGGTACATTTTCTGCAAACCGTCCTCGTACTGACGCAGACCCCAGCTGCGGCGGCATGTCAGCAAACCACGGCTTCAATGTTGCTATCCCCGCGTCGTATTGCAACGGAATCGATCACGCATTTGATGTTTACGCACTGGGTGTCAATACTTCCGGTGTTGCTGATGGGAATAATACATGGCTTGGGACGCTGCATATAACGTGCGGAACGCCCACGTACGCTTGCCAAGGCTCCCTCCCTACCGGTGGAGTATCGTGGGGTGGACCTTCACCAACCAATTCCACGACCCCGTGGTCCTATAGTGCAACTAACTCTGGTTTAGCGTGCAAGTATACGTGTGGCACGGGGTATGCGTACAATAGCAGCACGGGTGCGTGTGACTGGGTAGGGACCAGTGATAACCCGGTGGGGTACTTTGATGGTCTAGGGTGTGATATGTATTGGGGGTGGGGGTGTGATCGGAATGGGTTCAGCACCCCACTCAATTTTCAGCTCTATGTGGACGGGAGTTTCTACGGCACCCTATCAACCAACAGGACACGTAATGACGTTGCTGGGGTCTGTGGTGGCACAACATACCACGGGTTCAATTACGCAGTTCCTGCCGCATACGCAAACAACATCGCGCATACATTTTCGGTGAATGCAGTTAATGTTGGGGCTGGTTCCAACACCAACATAGGTACGCTTGGTAGAGGAACTACGTGTCCAGCATGTGGTTCAGCGTTTGGTGGTTCGTTTACCACTGCCCCAACATCAAACCTTTGTAACGCAGGGACGTTGGTGTGGGATGATCAAGCGGCACCTGACTGGACGTACGATTGGCGTTGCACGAATGGAGCAGCAAGTGCTTCGTGCAGTGCGTCGCGAGTAAGTGCAACCCCTTCAGGTACACTCACAATCGCGAACTGCACCATACCCAACGGTTCAGCAACATGTGCCACGACAGTAAACTGGACAGCAGCAAATGTAACAAACGGTTCGGTGTATGTCGGTTCATCGCTGTTTGCGGGTAGTATTGGTGGCGCTGGTTCCAGTGTGACGGGCCAATGGATACGTTCGTCTGGTGCAACGTTTTACCTGTACGATGGTCCGACGAACAGTACGACTCCACTCGCGACAAAGACGGTGTATGGTGTGTGTAACACGGGCTATGCGCCCGATGCGAGTGGTGTTTGCGTATCTACCACACCGACAGCATCAATAACCTTCAACGGCTCAATAAACGTCTCCGATATTGATCCACTTGCCTCTCGTACGTGGGCGTGGTCGTCGGCGAACGCCGACACTGCAACGGCGCGTGTAGTGATAACGGGATGTGTTGACTCGACACAGAACGGACCAGTAGACCCCTGGTCACCGTGGGGTGGGGGTGGTACGAACACAGGAAACCTCCTTAACGGCACGAATATTGCCGTGCCCGGTGCAGCAAAGTATGGATGTACGCAAAATTACTCCTACACTGCGATAAATACCACGTCAGGTAAATCAACTACTACAAGTGGCGTTATGTCATTTGGGATTGGCAATGCACTTGGCGCAAACCCATCCCCCTGCATTATCCCTGAGGGTGCAGGGATATGCTCCACCACCGTATCGTGGTCGACTTCGCCTGGGCTACCAGGTACTCAAGTGTATGTAAAAGATAACCCGAGCGGCAGCTACGTGCTTTGGGCATCCTCTGGTGCAAGTGGTAGTGGAGTTGCTCCTTGGATACGACCATCTCCCGGTCAGACTTTTGATCTACGAAATCCTTCGACGGGAGCATCACTTAAGACGGCTACTGTATACGGCGTATGTGGCACTGGGCTTGTGTTGAGTGGAGGTGTGTGTGTTCGGCCCGCTCCAACCGCTTCCATGACCTTCAATGGAAGTAAAAATGCGACGAATGTGAATCCAAACTCTATGGCAACGTGGGCGTGGAAAGCTACAAACGCTGTGAACGCGACGTCGAGCATCACGGTTACCAACTGCGCAAACCCAGCTCGCAATGGGGTGACGTCAGAGTGGCAACCGTGGACACCAACAAGTGGCGTAACCATAACCGGCACACTCTTGGATGGCACCAACACTCGAATACCGGTCGATGCCGGATCGTGTCGCTTTAACTATCGCTACACCGCGATTCCCTCAAGTGGTGTGCCTGTCACAGATACGGGTTCGGTGCAGTTCATGACCCCCACTGGCACCTTGTCTGGTGCAGACTGCGTTATCCCCAATGGTTCTTCAACGTGCGCAACCACGATCGGGTGGACCACAGCAGGTGTGACAAATGGTTCAATATACGTGGATGGTATTTCCGGAAGCTGGCTCCTATTTTCAGGAGGGATAACGGGTAACGCTTCTCAAGCGACAGGTGGATGGGTAAAAGCGTCCGGTAAGACATTCAACCTCTTCGCCGGACCAACCACCACCTCTCAGCTCCTTGCGAGTAAGGTAGTGAGGGGCGTATGTAACACCGGATACACGCCCGACATTACTGGTATCTGTGTGCCGTACTCACTGGTTGTGTGCAGTGGATCAACGCTCATTCAGTCTGGAACAGGCCAATCTTCCCAACGTCCACTTGCTACACAGGCATCCGAGACACTTACCGCTTACTACGACGATACGCCCGGTTGCTCGGGTACGATAGTTCCCACAAGCGCATTCAGTGAATCTTCCCCGTACATTAGCCTATCGGACTCGGGGAATAATAAGGTCGTTACCGGCGTGTCTGCTGGTGGTCCAGGGAACGTCACTGTCAACTATATGGGGCAGGTGATTACCATACCGTACCTTGTGTCCGAGCTCGTCGTCTGTAAGAGTGGTTCAAGTGTTCCGATCAAACGAGGACCAGGGACCGCATCGCCTTCGCGGCCCTTGGTAGCTGTTTCCACTTCGTATGAGGACCTCATTGCATACTACGACTCCACTTCAGATTGTGCAGGTTTCTCGATTGGTCCAAGTTACATTACAGATACCCTAACAAATCCAGTAACTAGTGCGACTGTTGGTTCGTACAAGCGGATTACAGGAAGTGTCGCCGGATCAGAAAATGTAACCGTCAATTATCTTGGTCAGTCAATTACCATTCCGTATACAGTAACAGCACTTCCCAGGCTATCCCTCTGCTACAGTGACGCTGTACCAGCAAGCACGATCACTCTTAATGTGGGCGGGGTTAAAGCATTGCGCGCATGGTTCCATGCGGATGGAACGGTCGGGTGCTCTTCGGGCGGGGTTGATTACACGCAACTTGCAACCTGGAGCAGTAGTCCATCTGGACGCGTTACCCTCGGGAGTGGTTCTCAATCGGGGCAGGTTACCGGAGCAAGTGTTGGTGTGACGACCGTCACAGTGAATTACAACTCAACGTCGTACGGAACCTTGACAAGCAATGGGGTACCCTTCAACGTCATCCCACCGGTTGAGAATGGAACGTGCGGTAGTGCGACAACAGTGACTCATACTACGCAGCCGACCACCAACCTCTGCAGTAGCAGTGTGGCAGCAGACTGGAGTGCTGGCGACCAAACCGGTTTAGATGGTACGTACAATTGGACTTGCCCCGGCGAGTATGGTGGCACCGCTACCCTCTGTAGCGCCAATCGCCAAGGCGGTACGTACCAGTAAAAGTCCACGGCTCTTGAGCCATCAGGCATTACCAGCGTCCTGTTTATTTATCACCACATCACATGGTCAAAAAACACAACATACAGAAGAGTAGACAGCACCGCACCGTCGTCACGGCACTCATCGGAGTCACCGCAAGTACCACCAAACGGTACGCAAGCACCAATACAACAAAGAAGTGCGAGTATCGCTGCAACACGGGCTTTTCGTGGACTGGTAGCGCGTGTCGCTAGCGGCGCCCACCACCCAAGCTACCACAGCCCAGCTCCAGAGCGGGGCTGTGGTGGCGTAAGGTACTTTTTCACACCGTTGCACGCCTTCCGGTATGGTCGTCATTGCGAGAAGCCGACCCGGGGGAGGCGACGAAGCAATCTAGGATCACGCTCGTCGCACACCAGGACACCGCTCAGATCATGGACTGCTTCACGCCGCGCTCCGCTCGCGGCTAAAGGCCTATGGGCTCGCAGTGACGACCTGCGGAGGGTGTGCGTGGGTACGGTGGGGCCTCCTCCGCATGCGGCGAGGTGTGGTATACTGGGAAGTGAAAAGTAGAAAGAGAAAAGAAAAAAGAAACACATTCCTCTTTCATCTTTTTACTTTTCTCTTTTCTCTCCGCCATGATCTACTTCGACAATGTCTCCAAGTACTACACGAAAGACGCCGGCGCGGTGGCGCAGGTGACGCTCTCGATTGCGCCGGGAGAGTTTGTCTCGGTTGTCGGTCACTCGGGTGCAGGGAAGACGACGCTCCTCAAGCTTCTCCTCGTCGAGGAGCGTCCCACGGAGGGTGCGGTGTACTTCCACTCCGCCGACATCCACCGCCTCCGCCGGAAGCATCTCACCTCGTACCGCCAGCGCATCGGCACCGTCTTCCAGGACTTTCGCCTCCTCCCGAACCGAACGACGTACGAGAACATCGCGTTCGCCATGGAAGCGGCGGGGCGGAGCGATGAGGAGATAGCCGAGGACGTGCCGCACGTGCTCGATCTCGTGGATCTCCGCGACAAGATATGGAACTTCCCCCACGAGCTCTCCGGCGGTGAGCGGCAGCGCGTCGCCATTGCGCGAGCCATCGTGAACCAGCCTGACCTCATCATCGCCGACGAGCCGACCGGCAACCTCGACCCCATCAACACGTACGAGATTGTGCAAATTTTGAAGCGCATCAACGACCTCGGCACGACCGTGATCCTCACGACGCACAACAAGGGAGTCATCGACAGCCTCGGTAAGCGGGTCATTACCATGGACTCTGGGCGCGTTGTGCGGGATGATGCGACCGGTCGCTACGTACTGTAGAGAAAAGTGAAAAGAGATAAGAGAAAAGAATAGCGCGGCACGACAGAACAAATACCTTCAAGGCACTATGACGGTACTACCACAACAATGTGAGAAGATGACGGGAACGGTACGTGATCTTATCGTGTGGCAGCGCTCAATGCACCTTGCTGCGGCTGTATACCAGCTCTGTACCTCATTGCCTCGTGCAGAGCAGTTTGGCATTGTGTCGCAGCTACAACGTGCCGCGGTTTCCATACTGAGCAACATTGCAGAAGGGTATGGCCGCTCCGGCGTAGCAGAGTTCAGGCGGTTTGTTACTATCGCACGTGGGTCGGCGGTCGAGCTTGAGACCCAGCTACTACTCATCGCTACCCTATACCCGGGGGTACAGCAGCAGCGTGAACTCCAGGAGGTCGTTGAGATACAGAAGATGCTCTCGGTACTCGCGCGACGTGCGACACGCACCAATTCGTGACGTCCCTTTCCCCTTTCCCCTTTTCTCTTTACTCTTTTCTCTTATCACTTTTCTCCCGTATGTTCCTCTCCCTTCGCCGCATCATCAAAACAGGCTTCGTCAACTTCTGGCGCAACGGCTTCGTGTCGCTCTCGTCTATCGTCGTCATGACGATCACGCTCTTCGTCATCGGTTCGCTCATCTTCCTCAACGCACTCCTCACCACGACGCTCACGACACTCAAAGACAAGGTGGATGTGAACGTGTACTTCGTCGCCGATGCGTCCGAGGAGCGGATGCATGCGCTCGAAGGGCTCCTCCGCGCACAGCCCGAGGTGCGCGAGGTCACCTTCACCTCGCGCGAGGATGCGCTCGCGCGGTTTCGCGAGGAGCACAGGGGCGACACGGTGGAGCTTGCTGCGCTCGACGAGCTCGGGGACAACCCCTTCCTCGCGTCGCTCTCGGTGCGTGCAACCGATCCCTCACAGTACCCGAAGATCAACGAATTCCTCGAGTCCGACCGATCGGTCCTGAGCAAAGCGGGCGACCAGCTCATCGAAAAGGTGAACTGGAAGGACAACCGCGCCGCCATCGAGAACCTCGAGCGGGTGATACGCGGCACCGAATCCTTCGGACTCATTGTGTCGACGGCGCTCATCATCGCGACCATCGTCATCGTGTTCAACACCATCCGCATGGCCATCTACATCTCGCGCGAGGAGATAGCGGTCATGCGGCTCGTCGGCGCATCCGACGCGTACATCCGTGGGCCGTTCGTCTGCGAGGGTGCACTCTATGGCTTCGTTGCGGCGCTCGTGACGCTTGTCTCCTTCTACCCGCTCGGGATATGGCTCGGGCCTAAGACGGAGCAGTTCTTCGGCTCGATCAACATCTTCCTCTACTACACCGCGCACTTCGGGCCCATTTTCCTCACCATCGTCGGTACCGGCATCTTCCTCGGCGCGCTCGCGAGCTTCCTTGCGGTGAAGAAGTACTTGCGGGTGTGACGCGGAGAGAAAAGTAAAAAGAGATAAGAGAAAAGAAACCCCTCCTTCCCACCCTTTTTACTTTCCTCTCCCCTCTTTTCCCTCATACACCATGGCACCCCAACATACAAGGAAACAAGCAAGCTCATCACCTCGTGTAGGCACTCCCCCTACCAAGTACATCTTCGTCGTCGGCGGGGTCATGAGCGGGGTGGGGAAGGGGGTGACCACCTCCTCCATAGCGGCCATCCTCCAGGCGCGTGGGCTTACGGTGACCGCGCTCAAGATAGACCCGTACATCAACGTGGACGCGGGCACCATGAACCCGACCGAGCACGGTGAGGTCTTCGTGCTCCGCGATGGGGACGAGACCGACCAGGACATGGGCAACTACGAGCGCTTCCTCGGGCGCGACCTCACCGCGATGAACTACATGACGACCGGCCGCGTGTACCGTGCGGTCATCGAACAGGAGCGCAACCTCGCCTACGGCGGCAGGTGTGTCCAGGTGGTGCCGCACATCCCGCTCGAGGTCATCCGGCGCATCAAGGAGGCTGGTGCCGCAGCGGCAGCAGACGTCGTCGTGGTGGAGATAGGGGGCACCGTCGGTGAGTACGAGAACATCCTCTTCATTGAGGCGATACGCATGCTGAAGCTATCCCAGCCCAAAGACGTGCTCACCGTCATGGTGAGCTACCTGCCGGTGCCGGGCAAGCTCGGCGAGATGAAGACGAAGCCGACCCAGCACGCGGTGCGGGCGCTCAATGGCACCGGCGTACATCCCGACGTCCTCATCGCGCGGAGCGACCGCCCGCTCGACCGGAAACGCAAGGAGAAGCTCGCCCTCTTCTGCAACGTCGCCGAGGCGTGCATCATTTCCGCCCCCGACGTCGAGAGCGTGTACGACGTACCGATCAACTTTGAGAAAGACCGCCTCTCCGACCAGATAATCGAGCGGCTGGGGCTTGCTGCAGGTAGGTCACAGCTCGGGCCGTGGAAGCGCTTTGCGGCGCGTGCCCGGTCGGTCACCGAGCCGGTGCGGATAGCGATTGTCGGCAAGTACTTCGACACGGGCGATTTCGTGCTCGCCGATTCGTACCTCTCCGTCATCGAGGCGCTCAAATACTCTGCGTACGTATGCGGGGTGCGGCCGGAGCTCTCCTGGCTCAATGCGAAAGCGTACGATCGCGGCGTCCCGCAGGGTGAGCTTGATCGGTACGATGGCATCCTCGTGCCGGGGGGCTTTGGCGAGAGCGGCATCGAGGGAAAGATCCGGGTGATCGAGCACGCGCGCACGCACCGGGTGCCCTACCTCGGCCTCTGCTACGGCATGCAGCTCCTCGTCATCGAGTACGCGCGACACGTCCTCAAGCTTGCGGGGGCGCACACGGTCGAGGTGGCTCCCCGCACGCCGCACCCTGTGATAGCCCTCATGCCTGGGCAGGGCGAGCTCGTGGCCGAGCGCCGGTATGGCGGCACCATGCGGCTTGGCGCGTACCCGGCGGTGCTTGCTAAGGGGACGATCGCCCGCACGTGCTACGGCGCCGCGGAGATCGAGGAGCGGCACCGCCACCGCTACGAGGTGAACCCCGACTATATCGAGCGGCTCACCACAGCCGGGCTCGTGTTCTCGGGGAAAAGTCCTGACGGCACCCTCATGGAGGTGGCGGAGCTGCCACAGGAGGCACACCCCTTCTTCCTCGGCACGCAGTTCCATCCGGAGTTTACCGCCCGCCCCCTCTCGCCGCACCCCCTCTTTACCGGGTTCATCCGTGCGGCAATGGAGGGACAAGAGAAAAGAGAAAAGTAAAAAGAGGAAAGAGCGTAGTGTCTCTTTTCTCTTTTCTCTTTTTACTCTTCTCTTCGCTCACCATGTCCCACCTCGACGCCGCGCTCTTCCCCGACCTCCTCCCGCTCCTCGGCGCTGACTACGAGTCGCTCCGATACACGAATGAGACCGGGGTGCGTGCTGCATTCCTCGAGGGGAGTATCGAGGAGCCGCTCCTCGTGTACCGCGACCTTGAGCTCGCGGAGCTTGATGAGCGTGCGCGTGATGCAGATGCATTCCTCCGGGTAGTCGAGGCACTTTCCGACTCGCCGGTGCGCCGTGCGTACCTGCCAAAGCTCCAGGAGGTGCAGGCGAAGTTTCGTATGCTTCGTGCCGCGCGCGACGGCGACGATCGCGCTGCGCACGAAGCGTCCGCCGACCTCTACGGCTTGCCGCAGCAGGAGCACTACAGCTACGCACTCCGCTCGCTCCAGGCATGCCTCGGGCGGGTGGTGGAGCGGCACGCGCACCCGCTCCTCTCCCATGCGGTGGCCGTGCTTGCGCCACTTACTGCCGCAACGCCAGACACCTCACCGCTCGACGCCATCGCGCTCCCTCGCGTGCGGGCGGCGCAGGGAGCAGTACTCTCCGCAGCAGGCATCAAGGAGCACTACGAAGCAGCACTCCGCGCGCACGGCATCAGCGACTGGCGGGTCGTCGTAGATGCGCCGGGCGAGCGGGTGACCTTCAACACAAACCACGAGCTCCAGACGATCTTTGTGCCGCACGATAGCGACCTCGCGCTCCGCAAGCAGCCTCCCACCGAGCTACGTGTCGCAGCGGCTATCGCACACGAGGTCGGCGTCCACGTTCTGCGACGCATGCGCGGCCTCGCGAGCCCGCTCGCTCTCCTCGGTGTCGGGCTCGCGGGGTACCTGCGCGGGGAGGAGGGTGCGGCGACCTTTGCGGGCCAGGTCGTACAGGGAGCTTCCGAACTCTCGGGCTGCGGCGGATACCTCGCGGTCGGGTGGGCGGTGGGGATTGATGGCACGCCGCGTACGTTTCGTAGCCTCCACACGCTCCTTGCCGCGTACTACCTCGTTCGGCGGCTCGACGGGGAGGAAGCCGACCGTGAGCGGGATTGGGATGCGTACGGGGCACGGGCCTCGCGGCAAGCGTGGGCGCGGTGCGTCCGGACCTTCCGTGGCACCACCGGCGCTTCTCCGGGCGCGTGCGCGACGAAGGACCTCGTATACCTCGAAGGCAATGCGGCACTCCTCGAGCTTATCCAGCACGAGCCCCGTTGGCAGGACTGGATGCTCCTCGGCAAGTACGACCCCGCTAACGAATCGCACCGTGCGCTCCTCACCGAGCTTGGTATGTTGAAGGCGTAGCTTCATACCATAAACAGTCCGATGTCGTTGTCATTGCTTCGCCCCCCGCCTGCGGCGGGGGGCGAAGCAATCCAGGATCGTGTTCGCTATGGTACCGAAATGCCGCTCAGATCATAGACTGATTCCCGCCACCTCTGCTCGCGGCTAAAGGCCTGCGGTCATCCCCGCAGCAGGCGGGGCTCGCAGAGACATACGCGGAGGGTGTGAGCAGCTACCCTGAGGTAGGAAGCAATTCTCTCGCCCATGTGGTATAACCAAAGTATGTCCTCCCTAGCCATCCGGTTGGTTTGTACCGCACTCGTTTCGGTGCTCCTTGCCGCTGCACCCGGAGCGTACGCGCAATCGCGCAGGGCCGCCCCGCTGCCTACCGTCGCGACGAGTGCCACGAGCTCGCTTGTTGGGGCGACCACCTCAACGACGACCGCCACGACGACTGTGGAAGCCGACCACGGTGGCATCCTGAGTGCATTCACAACGCCGAAATCCGACCTCACCAAGCCCGAGGAGCAGCCTCAGAAAGATGAGATCCAGCAACTCCTCGAGAGGCGCCCCGTCCGGGAGCCGAGTATCCTCGGCTTCATCGCGTACTGGGTGCAGAAAGCGGTGGCGCTCGGCATTCCCGCGAACACCATCGTTCTCATCCTCCTCATCCCGGTGCTCGCGACCATTGTGACGTTTGTGCGGGTCATCGTCGGCCTTCCGTCGCTCGAAATGCTCGTCCCCATTGTGCTCGTGTATGCGTTCGTAGCGGTCGGTGTCACCGCGGGGCTCATCATCCTCGGTGCGGTCGTCCTCGCCGCATTTGTCTCACGCACACTCCTCAGGAGTGTGCCCATCATGTTCTTCCCGAAGCGGTCGCTCTCCCACCTCTTCCTCGCCTTCTTCGTCTTTGCCGCGCTCACCGTCGCTATCATCCTCGATATTCCCTCGATACGCGATGTCTCGATCTTCCCGGTGCTCATCCTCACCCTCCTCGGCGACTCCATCGTCTCGGTGCAGCTCCACAAGACGTTCCGCGAGACCGCCACTATCACTGCGGTCACGATCGGCATCGGGCTCCTCGGCTACCTCCTCGCCGCGAGTGTTGCGGTGCGGGATCTCATCGTGCTCTGGCCGGAGCTCGTGCTCCTCACCATTCCCCTCAACCTTGCGCTCGGGCGGTACTTCGGCCTCCGCCTCTCCGAGGTGTTTCGCTTCCGGGCGCTTGAATCGTATGGCAGTGAGTAAGCTCGCGCTCGGGATGAACGCCCGCAACCACCTCTACATCCGTGCGCAGAACTCACGCGCCGCGAAGGAGCGTGCGGACAACAAGCTCCGCACGAAGGAGCGCCTCATCGCGCGCGGCATTCCCACGACGCGGCTTATTGCCGCATTCCGGACCTTTGGGGAGATACGATCCTACGCGTGGGGCACGCTCCAGGGCGATTTCGTGCTCAAACCGGCGCGGGGGTACGGCGGCTCCGGGGTCGCGGTCATTCGCGGGTGGAACGGCAAGGAGGGGAAACGGCTCAATGGGAGTGGTATTTCGCTCGACGAGCTTGAGTCCGACATGTTTAGCATCCTCGACGGCGCGTGCTCGATTGACAACCTCCCCGACGAAGCATTCCTCGAGGAGCGGGTCATCGTGTCACATGCGGTGCGCAAACTCGCGGCGGGGGGCGTACCCGACGTGCGCATCATCGTGTCGAACCGGGTGCCCATCATGGCGATGTTTCGCCTCCCCACGAAGCACTCGGGCGGCCGCGCCAACCTCCACCAGGGCGCACTCGGTATCGGCATTGATATACGCACCGGCATCACGACGAAGGGGGTATTCTTCGGCGCGCCGTGCGACGTGATTCCCGGCACGAAGACAAAGGTGCGCGGCATCAAGGTGCCACACTGGGATGCGGTGCTCGAGATAGCGTCGCGTACCCAGGAGGTCTCCGGTCTCGGGTATGCGGGTGTTGACGTGGTGTTCGACGAGGTGCGCGGGCCCCTTGTCCTCGAGGTGAACGCCCGGCCGGGGCTCCAGATCCAGCTCGCAAACGGCGCGAGCCTGCGGACGCGGCTCGAGCGCATCAGCGACATGCACATTCCCTCGGTCGAGCACGGGGTGGAGCTTGGGAAGAGGCTCTTTGCGGAGCGTGCGCTCGTCGAGGTGCCGGAGCGGAGCAACATCCTCCACGTCATCGAGCGGGTGGTGATCTACGGCGCGAGGGGAAAGAAGGTGGTCCGTGCGAAGGTAGACACCGGCGCGTACCGGACCGCACTCGATCTCTCGCTCGTCACAGAGCTCGGGCTCGATCGCCACCATGAGCGTATCGCGGTGCGGAGCGGTGCGGGGCAGCAGACGCGGCACACGGTACGCATTACCATGAAGCTCCGGGGGCGTGAGATAGCGACCGTCGCGACGTACAGTGATCGGCGGCACATGCGCTTCCCGATCATCATCGGCCGGCGCGACCTCAGGGGTTTCCTTGTCAACCCGGCGGTGTACCCAGAGGACGTGCGATAGGTATACGAGGGGTAGGTCGTGCACAAGGGAGTGGGGCGTAGGTAGTGGGGTAGGGTACGTGCAGGGAGGGAATGCGTATGGGGAGAGGTGTGGCAGAAAAACGGCGCTCAAAGAGCGCCGCGCGAAACGTACGAACTCCCCAGTGTTGAGGAAACCCATCCTACGTAACACACCCTCCGCACATAGCTCGGTCAAGCCATGGTATAGCGCGTGTTTCTGTGCCAATTACAGAAACCACCTCACCCAACCCTCTTTGGTAAGGGGAGGGAGCCCTTCCCTTACCAAGGGGAGGGGTGGTGGCTACCGCCGCTTGCACGCCTTTCCGTACACGGGCTCGTTCGGAACTTCGAGTACGACGAGCACGAGCCGTGTCACCCCCTCGTCGCGGAAGGCGAGATCTCGTGCGAGCGCCGCCGATACGTCGAGCGTTCGTCGTTCCCGAAACGGCCCACGGTCGGTGACTGTCGCATGGGAAACTCTACCGTTTTTTGGGTTTTCGAGCCGCACTTTCGTACCAAACGGCAAACGACGGTGCGCGACGGTGCGTGCATTTTTTTTGAAGCGGGTACAGTTTGCGGTCGTCTTTCCCTGGAAGCCATCACCGGCGCCATAGTATGACGCCACGACGGTCATCCGCTGATCTTTGCTGTACCGCGCATGAGCGCTACTGAGAGGTGTCGCGATCGTGACAATGACGAACACGCAGGTGACAGTTCTCAAGAGCGCTAAAGTTTTTATTTTCACGAATTGTTACTCCAAAAAGTGACCAAAGAACAGGCCAAAGGCTTTGACGTACCCAGTGCCGCGCTCTTACAGAGCAAGTATGCGCTAGCCCCCCACATCCACCACCCATCCACACGCACCCCCATACCCCGTACACCTCCTCCCCTGCGCTATACTCACTCCCGTGCGTACAAAACGTCGCCCTTGTGTCGCAGCCCACTCTAGTGCATTGTATACGGACCGCCACCGTCGCGGCAGGCAGGTTTTCGTTAGTTTGCGGGATCGTCTAATGGTAGGACAACGGATTCTGGCTCCGTTTATCTAGGTTCGAGTCCTAGTCCCGCAGCCAGCTCGTGCTAGCACGAGACGCTTAGAAATAAGCTCTCAAACTAGCCGAGATCTATACAGCCACAGAAGACGCCGCAGGCGTACCAGACAGAAAAAGCACCCCAAAAGGTGCTTTTTCTGTTTTTGACCTTATTTGGATACCGGCAGTGTTTTGTGGCGTCCGACATGTTCGCGGAAATGGCTGATTTGCGCTATAGTTGAGCTCACGAGGTTTGATAAAACCACAGAATTACGACATTTTACATATCATGCAACTCACAGACTATCATGCAAAATACTTTGCTCATGAGCTGACCAAGCGTTGCTCGTCGAATAGTCTTGAAAAACTGTCTTCAACCTTATCCAATGCTCAAGTCGACCTAAATCCACATCAGATAGAGGCGGCACTTTTTGCATTTAAGTCGCCACTATCAAAGGGTGCGATACTGGCGGATGAGGTCGGACTGGGTAAAACTATCGAGGCAGGACTTGTACTCTTGCAAAAATGGGCAGAAAGGAAAAGAAAGATACTCCTCATCGTTCCATCTAATCTGCGAAAACAATGGAATAGTGAGCTTATCGAAAAATTCTTCTTACCATCGGTCATACTCGAATCAAAATCTTTTAATCAAATTGTAAAGGACGGTAATCTCAATCCATTTGACCAGTCAGATAAAATTGTTATTTGTTCGTACCATTTTGTTCGTTCCAAATCCGCGTATATAAAGCAGACCGCATGGGATCTTGTAGTGATTGACGAGGCGCATCGACTTCGCAATGTATATAAATCGAGCAACAAAATTGCACGAGAAATAAAGGAGTCACTGCAAGAATTTCCAAAAATTCTTCTCACCGCAACGCCTTTGCAAAATTCGCTCCTCGAGTTGTATGGCCTTGTGAGCATTATTGACGATCATGTGTTCGGTGACCTGAACAGTTTTAAGTCAAATTATGCCAAGGTGTCGCGAGAACAGGATATCTATGAAAGCGAGTCGACGACGACAGAACCAACGCAAGATATGTTCGCCGATCTTCGAAATCGTCTTAAGCCGGTATGTACGCGTACGCTGCGCAAACAAGTACTGGAGTATATCAACTACAAAGATCGTAAGCCAATCACGCAGGACTACGCACCAACTGAGGTGGAGATTGAGTTGTATAACAGTATGACCGAATACCTACAGCGACCCACTCTGTACGCACTCCCCTCTAGTCAGCGTCAGCTCATGACCCTAATCTTGCGAAAACTACTCGCTTCTTCGTCGTTTGCGATAGCCAGTACATTGCAGGGATTGGTCTATAAGCTTGAAGCACTTGAGCAAGAGATTCAAAAAAAAGTTGCATATGTAGACGATCCTTTCATGAATGAATTGCTACAAAATTTTGAATCATTTGAAGAGGTGTCAGAAGAGTGGGTAGATCATGATGAGGATGTCGATGGTGATGATGTACCAAAGGAGGATACATACGCACTGGAAGATCTACCGAAAATTAGGGCTGAGCGTAATGATTTACAGCGGTTCCACGACCTCGCTGCATCAATCTTTACAAATTCGAAGGGAGATTCGTTGCTTATCGCGCTCAAGAAAGGATTTGAGATGACCCAGGATCTGGGGGCACAGAAAAAAGCAGTTATATTTACTGAGTCACGTATTACGCAACAGTACCTGTGGGAATTGTTGTCTCAGAATGGGTACGCTGACAAGATTCTTTTCTTTAACGGTACTAACAATGATCAAAAATCAAAGGATATATACCGTGCGTGGCTAGAGAAGAATAAAGATAGTGACAAAATAACGGGCTCAAAAAATGCGGATTTACGGGCTGCCCTTGTTGACTATTTTAGATCTGACGCAGAGATCATGATTGCCACAGAAGCAGCTGCAGAAGGTATCAACCTACAGTTTTGTTCACTTGTCATAAACTACGACTTGCCGTGGAACCCACAAAGGATAGAACAGCGCATTGGTCGCTGTCACCGCTATGGCCAAAAGCACGACGTGGTAGTTGTAAACTTTGTGAATCGCAAAAATGCAGCAGACCGGCGTGTGTACGAACTTCTCGATCAAAAGTTCAAACTTTTCAAGGGAGTGTTTGGTGCGAGTGATGAAGTGCTCGGAAGTATAGAGTCGGGGGTTGATTTTGAGAAGCGTATTGCGAACATTTACCAGTCTTGTCGCACTGAAGATGAGATCAATTCCGCCTTCGATGCATTACAAAAAGAAATGGACGGGTCAATTCAGGAGGGGATGCAAAACGCAAAGGAAAAATTGCTCGAGAATTTTGACGCAGACGTACATGAAAGACTGAAAATCAATCTCCGCGAGAGCCAAGCCTACCTAGACACGTACGGACGGTGGCTGTGGGATGTCACACGGCATTATTTAAAAGACAATGCGACCTACGAGGACGATGCATTTTCCTTTGTGTTACGGCATAATCCTTTCCCGGGCACCTTTATTGATGAGGGACCATACCGTATTGGTAAGAACATCGACGATGCACACATCTACCGTCCAGCACACCCGCTTGCTGAGCGTATTTTGAGTGAGGTCAAGAATACGACCTTACCTGAAGCGCAGCTCACTTTTAATTACTCAGGTCATGGCGTGAGTCTGTAAAATATTTTGTGTAAATGGATTATCCACCGTACTCTAGTAGTAC
>CAZMPG010000005.1:0-42186 GCA_964568345.1 uncultured Candidatus Saccharibacteria bacterium
TACCTACAGGGTCTTTTCCTATTTTCTAGATAGTTTTGTTGGACAGTAGTGGGTTGACCAGAGCCTCCTTACGGAGGTACGGGGTATCGAGGATACACTGCTGCACGTCGGAGTGCACAGGGAGGACCTGTGGCCTGCCGATGCAGGTGACTCGCCACTCATCGCGCGCGCGTATGAGGGGGTGTGTGAGCTCGCCTGCGTCGCCCAGAATGCACCCGCTGTAGCGGACCGGCTGCTGGCGCTCAAGATGGCGCTCCAGATAGTCCTTGCTACACGCGGCCTCAACCGCTTTGGCACGGGTCTCCAGCTCGGACGCGACCCCCGGTCTACGGCAGACACCATGGACGCCTGCCTCTTCCACTGGGCGCAAACCGCGTCCGACAAGTTTAGCGTAGTCTTTTTGCTGCTCCACCCCGAACAGGAGTAGCCAATGGCCCGCACCCGCGGGAGGAGGAGGTGTATGGGAACAAAGGGTAAAGCCGGCGATGCGTGACTGCATCGCCGGCATTTTTCACCTGCGCCGCTCAAGCGAGCGGAATACATCAGCGAGCCGCTGATCCTCCAGGAGAAGCATGAGCGCATCGTTGAATCCCGTGCAGTCGTACGTGGAAAAATCCTCACGCATGACTTCTAGAAGCCTTTTGAAGGTTGTGGTTTCGAACTGTGGGCCAAGCTCGTACCCGCCGCCTGGACCGCGTTTTCCGGCGATAATGCCGGCTTCCCTCAGGGGGACCAGTACCTGCTCGACGTACGACACACTGCGGCGCAACGTGTCCGCCGCCCCATGAACAGTCGCACGCTTCTGAACAGTAGTACTGCGCCACACCTCATAGACAAGACCGAAAGCGACGGTCACCCGCCTCGTTATGATCACCATTTCTCATCCCTCACATGTAGTGGTACCGTGCTACGGTATACCTTTTTGCACTCGGGAGTGCAAGCGGCAAGAGAGTAACCCTCAAACCCCTACCGGATACCATTTGCTATAAAACGTAGCGGAGCCAACACGGCGTGGCGAGAGACTAAACTTGGGCAAGCCTTTCCGAGCGGTCTCTCGCCGCGACGAGCGCTCACGAAACGGGGTTTTCTGAAGGCTGTGAGCAGTTACCCCGTACGAGAGTGGCGAGTGAAAAACTGTGTGGTATGGTATGCGGGGCGCGCAAGCGCACATACGTCCTTTCAAACCACAGGAGGGGATATGAACCCCATGATTGTCACTCTTGATTATCCGAATGCGCGGCAGGCGCTCGAGCTCGTCGAGCTCCTTGCAGGAGCCGACTGTGCGTACAAGGTAGGCATAGAGCTTCACACCGCTGCGCCGTGCATCCTGGGATGCCTATGCGACAGGAAGATATGTCTCGACCTCAAGTATCACGACATCCCGAGAACAGTTGCAGCTGCCGTTTGTGCTGCTGCCGACCAGGGTGCCTGGATGGTGACCGTGCACGCGAGCGAACGCAGGGTGCTCGAAGCAGCGAGCGACGCGCTCGCGCGGCGTAGCAAGCGGCCGCTCGTCGTCGGGGTGACTGTGCTCACGAGCGTGGATGAGAACGACCTCCGCGCGGATGGTGTGTACACGCCACTGGAGGATCTCGTGCTCACCCGTGCCACACGCGCCATGGAGTGTGGACTCGATGGCGTCGTCTGTTCGCCACACGAGGTGAAGCTCCTGCGTGAGGAGCTCGGGGAGGACCCCATCCTCATAACACCCGGCATTCGACTGCCTGACACACCGATACACGACCAAGTCCGCACCGCCCCGCCACGCACAGCGATGTGCGCGGGGAGTAGCTACCTCGTCGTAGGAAGGCCGATCAGTGAGGCGAGCGACCCCCTTGCCGCGTACGAGTATATACTCGCCGAAGCGAGAGCGGGGATGGCCGATCGTGCAGCGCGCCTTCATGGGGAGAGGCGGCATGTCCGGTAAATCGTCCTCGCCTTCGACTGCAAGGAGCGATGCTGCGACGCCGATAATGCCCCTTCCGTGAGCGCTATGCTCGCAAAGAAGCACAAGGTCCCCGTCCACGCCATCACGTGTCTCCGTGACCTCATCGCGGTTCTAGAGCACGGTGGGGGAAAGCATCTCGACCCCGCCCTGCTGCCGCGCACACGCATGTACCAAGCGTAGTACAGCTCCTGGTAGCAGGCTAACGACACCGCTCGAAAGGGCGGTGTCTTCTTGCCTCCCCCGGCAAGGCACCTACGAACCGCGGGCCTCGCAACTCTCCACGCCGACACTCCCCCAAGGGCGACCCGGCAAGGGCGGGTTACCAAGAGAATGCCGCTGGTGTGAACCAGCGGCAACGTTTCGAGGGTGCTATTTCTTATTCCCGGCACCCTTCTTCAGGGCGCCGAGGCTTTCCCACTGCAGCAGGAGGTTCTTCTCCAGTCCATTCTGCCGCATCTGGTGCTCGTTTTGGTCGAGGACCACGACAACCTCCCCCTTACTGCTCACCGCGATACCCTCCGCGCCTGCATACGGAAGCTTGACCGTCCACCTCCTACCGGACACCTCCACCACCCTGACCGTACTCTCATACCTTCCCTGCCGATGGTCGTCGGTGAGGATGAGCAAGGTCCCATCTCTCACCCCATGCAGATCAGCTATCTTCCGCGGGGTTTCGGGTGGGAAGGTCCCACTCATGAACTCCCTTCCCCAGGATGGGCTAAGGTTGTATTCTCGAAGCCTCTGACCCCCCTGGACACTGACAAGGAGGCCCTTGGTATAGCACTCACCTATTCGGTCAAAGAGTGCCATGCCCTCCATGCCAGCATTGTCGTCGCTCGATACTCCGTTGAGCACCCACTCCGCATCTGTCGGCGCGGCAATCTCACCAGTACCCAACGGGAGCGGGCGGTACTCATATACAGTACCCCCCTCGGCTCCAATGAGGAGCGTACCATAGTACGTCACCGCAAGAGCCTCGGGGTCGGCTATCGGGATAGCCTGAAAGCTCCACGAGCCGTCCGGATTCTTCCTGCAAAGGTACCCATTGTCGCTCACGACAAACAGGCACTCGTGCCCGGAAACGGCAAGGAAAGCACATCCGCTCGCCTCCATACGCAACATCGCTCCGCCCTCGGTCTCGATACTCGGGAGGATCGCCTTTTTCATCTAATCTTCTCCTGTTCTCTGAATTGCCCGTATCTTTTTAGCACGTATATGCGTACATGTCAATGTTTTCCCGCGTAACTGCTCACACCCTCCACAGCCCGATGTCGGTGTCATTGCGAGAAGCCGACCCGCCGGGAGGCGACGAAGCAATCCAGGATTATGTTCGTTGTGGTACCGAAATGCCGCTCATATCATGGACCGCTTCGCCTGCGGGCTCGCAGACAGCGTGCGGAGGGTGTGGGCAATTACTTTCCCGCGCACAAACGAGTACCTGGTGGCAGGGTGGGTAATCGCCACCACACCATCGGCCTCCCGTGCGCAAGGAGGTACGCTGCAGTGGCCGTGACCCTTGGCACGGGCGCCGCCAGCGCCCCGCGCTACACCGCGGCGGGTGCTGCGGTGAGCCAGGAAAATGCTTCATCGCGCGTGCTGAAGATATGCATGTTGGTGCGACGTGTGGCCACAATCGCAAGCTCGATGATGAGCTTCATGAAGTAGCCCGCACCGAAGACTGCGGTGCGGGTCGCGTAGTCACGGTTGTACTCCATGAGGGCATGGAGCGCCACGACACTCTTCTCATCGGCTTCGCGCGCGCCCGTCACATCAATGAGCGTGAGTACGCGGGTCTTGTCGCGAGCGGCAGCCGTACGCATTGCCTCCTTTACCTTTTCTGCCCATGAGGCGAACACGTTGAGGTTGTCCTCGCTTAGGTTGCCCGACATGCGGAGGTAGATGATACCATCATCGCCGAGCGATGCCTCGAGGAGGTAATCGGCACCCTGTGCATGGAAGGGCTCCATACGGGTAAGTAAAGCACCAACCAGTACGGGCAGCCACTCCGTAGCGCAGCTACAGCCCTGCGTCCATCCTTGCAGCCACAGCAAAGTCCCTGCGCGACAGGCCACCGATCGCATGGGTGGTGAAGGCGAGCGTCACGGCTCGGTACTCGATGGAGATGTCGGGGTGGTGCCCCTCCGCCTCCGCGAGGTCGGCGACACGGTTCACGAACGCAATAGCCTCCCGGAAGCTCGCGAAGGTGTACTTCCTCCTGATGTGCCTCGGCCCGAGCTCCCAGCCGGTGAGAGTTGCGAGCAGACCCCCTGCCTCCTCTTTCCCCACCGGCTCGGGGGTGTCGCCAGACAGGTGTTGCTTACGCGTACGGTCCATGCTTCCAGTAAAACACCTTCTGCTCGGGCCGCATAGCACGCGTCGTGAGCAGCGGGGGGGTGTGAGGAGCTGAAAAGTGGGGGAATGGGACGAAACGAGAATTGCTATGCAACGGAAACGATCAGTACGCGCATATCACCTCGGTCGTGTCGTGTGCTCTTGGGGGAGGCGCCGACTGCCATACCGGAGTGGCAGCCCTCTGCATCGGGGGCATATCAGCCGGAACACAGAACGTAACATCACCGTACGGTGCGAAGCGCGTGCGCATGACCTCAAGCGCCTGCGGATTGTTGTCTACGAGGATGAACGAGCGGCCGAGCTGGTGCGCCGCTTCGCCGAACGAGCCACTGCCCGCGAAGAAGTCGAGTACTGTGTCTCCCTTCCGCGAAGATGCGGTGACGATCCGCGTGAGGATACCGAGCGGCTTTTGGGTGGGGTAGCCGGTCTTCTCCTTGCCATTCGGGCTCACGATGGTGTGCCACCAAGTATCGGTAGGCGTCTTGCCCCGCGCCGCCTTTTCCGGCCCGACGAGGCCGGGGGCCATGTAGGGTATGCGGTCGAGTTCGCCGTAGTTGAAGATGTACCGCTCCGGATCCTTGGCGTACCAGAGGATGGTGTCGTGCTTTGCGGGCCACTTTCGCTTGGAGCGCGCGCCGTAGTCGTATGCCCAGATGATCTCGTTCAAAAAACGCATCGCGGCCAAATATCTGGTCGAGTAGCACCTTGCAGTAGTGTACCTCCCGATAGTCTATGTGGAAGTGGAGGCTCCCATCGTCGCGGAGCACCTCGTACGCTTGCCGCAGCCGCGGCTCGAGGAATGCGAGGTAGTCATCGAACACGTCGCGGTACGACCGCTCGCCAAGCACTGTGGTTGCATAGCGCGCGCCCTGGAAGCCGGTTCGGTCGCCACCAGCCGAGCGCACCGTCTTGAGCTGCTTACGCGCCTGGACCTTGCCGGTGTTGAACGGCGGGTCAATGTAGATGAGCGACACAGACCCGCGCGGCAGCGTCGCCAGCACCTCGAGGTTGTCACCAAAGTGTACCGTGCCTGCCATGCGCACAGCATACCACGGTGGAAGTTTTGCACGGCAAAACCGAGAACGGGTACTCCCACGAGCAACCGGCACGTGGTCACGTTTTGGCACCGACGACGTGCGCAAACACCCGCTCGCGCATCGCGTGAGCGACGAGGTCCCAGTCATACTGCGCGAGTGCGAGCGCCCGCGCGGATGCGGTGACCGCGCGCACGGTGTCGGGGTGCCCCATGATGTCGCGCACCGCCTCGACGATACCCTCCACACTCTCGGTTGCGACGGCCCAGCCGGTCGCCTCGTGGTCGGGATTCTTCCGCGCGTCGAAGAGGAAGTCTGCGATACCCCCCTCCTGCGTCGCGATGACGGGTATCCCCGCGGCCATCGCTTCGATGAAGCTGTTCCCCATCCCCTCCGAGCGCGAGGGGCGGATGAAGATGTCGCTCGCCTTGAGGAGGGCCGGAAGCTCTGCGTGGGAGACCTGCCCAAGGAAGAGGGTCCGCTGGGCGACGCCGACCGCGGCGGCGAGCGCGCGGAGCTCTTCCCCGTCGGGGCCGGTACCGAGTACAGCAAACCGTACCGATGCAGGGAGCTCCGCGAGCGCGCGAATCACGAGATCAATCCCATTCTTGCGGACGAGGCGCGAGGTGGTGATGAGGAGCGTGTCGTCCGGTTGACGATTGAGCTTTGCCCGCGCTTGGGAAAGCTCTTCGTTCGAAAGGTCGCGGCTGAAGCGCGCGGTCGCAACGCCGTTTGGCACCACCTCGATGGGGCATACCGCCCCCCTGCGCCGTGCCCACGCCGCGAGGAATGTTGAGATCGTCTGGATGACCGTTGGCGTGGTAAACGCCCGCATGAAGAGCGGCCACACGGGATACATCATGCGTTCGATGCGCTCAGGTGGATCGCCCTCCTGGAGGGTCTGCACGTACGCTACCTGCGGGTAGCGACGAGCGAAGAGTGCACCGGGGATGCCGCTCGAGTGTGCCATCATCGCCCACAGGCCGTCGTAATGGTACTTCTGGTGGAGTGCGCATGCCGTTTTGTATGCTCGCCACTCATACAGGAGCTTGTTGAGCCTCATGAGCGGTGTCGCAAGCAGTGCTCCCTCGGCACCGGGCCTCGTGAAGCCGATGCGGTGGACAAGTACGTTCCCCACCTGCTCCTCCTCGGGCACGAGTGAGTCGAAGCGCAGACACACCAGGTGGAATTCGATGTCGGTCGGCAGGATGCGGTCGGTGATCTCCTTGATCGCCACCTCAGCGCCGCCGACCGGCTTCGGAAAGTACGCCATTGAGAGGATGAGGACACGTCGCATGTGTAAGGGTCCTTCTACTAATAACCTGTCATGATTCGGTTTCAGATTTTTGTAAGATTTGGTTTTTCCGATTGAGCAAACCCTGAGGCGTATCGAGATACGATGAAGGATGTGCGATTGAGAAAAAACAAAGATTGCGAGAATGTGGAAGCGAAACGGGCAGGTTATTGGTGGAAGGGCCCTAACTATCGTACCCCCCGTCGCACGTAGGTAGCAAGGTACCCCCAGAGCGTGGGGTGGTAGCGAACGGGCGCCTCAGCGATGACCGTTGGGGGCGGGGAAACGGTGCCATCGAGTACGCCGAGGAGCGCCCGCAGCCCTTCCCCAAACTGGAGGAGCGGGTACGTCACGAAGGTGTCGCTCGGAGAGGGCGTCGCACACGCGTAGGCGAGCGGCTCCCCGGTATCTATACCGGCATCCACCCGGTGCACCGTTGCGCCGAAGAGCTCGGGCTCCCCCTCCACGAGCGCCCAGTACCCGCCGTGCACCCCGCGGTAGCGCGGCGTAATGCCTGCGTGGATGTTGTAGAACGGCGCCACCGATGCTCCAAGTACCTTGCGACTAATGATCCGGGTGCCGTGCACCACGACCGCATCGGGGTGTTCCCGCTCCACGAGGGCGACGACCTCGTCGCTATTCACCGACTGCACGCGTACCGTGGGGGTGGCGGTGTCTGGTGCACCGTTGAGCTCGTAGTGCCGCATGAGTTCATCGCTACGGGCGCGGGAGAAAATCCGCAGCACCGGCGGCACGAGGAGCATGAAGAGTACCTGCCCCGCGACGGTGAGCCACCCGAGGCGCCGCAGGCGGCGGCGGAGGAAGCGGGCCCTATCCTCCTTCTCCTCGATCACGACGCAGACCACCGTGTGCCGTGCCGCGAGCGCGTGGATGAGCGGGAGGGTGGTCTCACCCTCCGTCGCCAGGATGAGAATGCGTAGGTTGCGGGTATTCATGCGGATACTTCGCGTGCAACGTCTCCCATGCTCCTGCTCATGAGGGTACCGCGGCGGCGCAGGGCGTCGAAGTGCCCGAGGATGCGCTCGAGTAAGCGTAGGTTTTCCTGGGTGTGCACGCCGAAGTTGTGCGGGTGCCACCAGAGGTGGTACACCTCACCGCGCGCCGCAGCTTGCTCCATCCCCCTCGCCACGCGCCGCAGCTTGAGCCACTCGAGGGGAGCGCATGGCTGGTACGGCCGCAGGAACGCGCTCGCGGGGATGTTGACGAGCCCCTCCTGCCGCATGGGCACCGTGGTGTGAGAGCCGGTGAGCGGCAGGTACGTGTCGAGAAGCCGGAGCGCCCGGTGGGTGAGGCGGTACTGGCCTCCCGTTGTAGCTGGCGCATAGATGGGGTGCTCCTGGGTGCCCCGGTACGCGAGGAAGCCGAGCTCACGGCACACCGTAAGGTGTTCGCGCGAAACCTGGTTCCGGGGGAATACGATAGACACCGCGCGCCCCTCGGGATCGACCGCGGCACGCCATGCCACGAGGTCGGCCCTGAAGCTTTCGAGGTCTGCACCCACTTCGAGGCAGTAGTAGTGTGAGAAGGTGTGGCACGCGACCTCCTGCCCCGGCGTCGCGCGAACCTTCGCAAGGAGTGATGCGCCGAAGTGGTAGGGGTCTTCACCCTCGTCCCTGCCGACCGCTCCCGCTTCGAGGTGGCTATACGTCGAGAACCGCTCGGTGCGGTACACCGGTCGCACAGGAGGGAGCGCGTGTAGAAGCTCATCACGTGTCCTATGCGCGAGCATGCCGACCGTGGCCCACGTCGCACGGATGCCATAGCGCTCGAAGAGCGCGAGCATACCGGGAACAGCTTCCCGCTCACCTCGCACGTGCTCCCCGTACGTGGCAACCGTCGCCACATCGTGCATGCCCCAGAAGAGCTCAAAATCGAGGGAAATGACGAACGTGCCCGTTTTCATATCATAGCGACGCCGTCTCCCGCGCCGCGCGGAGTGCCGCGACGTACTCCGGGAGCGAGCGGTGCGCTGCCCAGCCGAACTCCTGGCGAGCTCGACGGACGTCGAGCGTGCCACCCATGCGGTTCCCCTTCCGCTCGGGGAGGTACTCTACCGTACCGCCAAAGAGCGCGGCAACCTCGGCGATAGAGAAGCTCTCCTCGGAACCGAGCCCGTACTCGTCACCGTGGCCACGCTCCCCGATGAGGAGAAGACCGGCGACAATATCTGCAACGTGGGTGAAGTTGCGCCGCTGGGTGCCGGGAAGCACGACCTTGAGGGGTGCTCCGCGCTCGAAGCATTCCCGAAAGATAGCCACCACCGAACCAAACGCGCCAGAGCGCTCCCTCCCGCCATAGACGTTGTAGAAGTACGTAATCGCGTAATCGAGGCCAAACCAGTCGCCATAGTTGCGCACGAGCTCGGTGTTCGTGGCCTTGGTCCAGGCATACGGACTCTGGTCGCGCCCGAGACCGCCGTCGCCAAACTTGGTGCTCGAGCCGGCGTACACGAGCTTCGCACCGTGCGCTCGGCAGTACTCGAGCACGCCGAACGTGCCTGGTACGTTGAGGTCCCAGGTCTGCCGCACATCCTCGAAGCTCTTCTCAACCCGCGAGTACTCGCCGAGGTGGTAGACAAGGGCACACCGCTCGGGAATGTGGGAAGCAATATCCTTCGTATGGCCGGTGCGATACTCGGCGCCGACTATGTGGTTTTCCTTCGAACCGGTGAAGTAGTTGTCGAGCGATACGACGCGCCTGCCCCCGGAAACGAGCGCCTCAATGAGGTGGCTTCCAATGAACCCTGCGCCGCCGGTGACGAGTATGGTGCCTTCCTCCATGCGTATACTATACCGCAGTCAGGGGCGGTATGGTTACTCATCGCCCTCGATCGTAAACCCCTCGATCACCTCGCTCCGCTCGCGGCGCACGAGAAACACCGTCGCACCGGCAAGGCAAATAGCGGCGGCGAGGCCGACGAGCCACCACGCGAGCACGCCGTCTCCCCCAGAGCTGCCAACCGCTGCGACGAGGCTGCTCGTCGGACGTTCCTGGGTGCTGCTGCCTGTCGCACTGCCTTCCGGAGCGCTCGGGGTATTCGTGGTGAGCAGGTGCTCGAGGCTCAGGCCAGAGGACGGTTCTGCGGGTGGAGGGGTCGCCGATTCGTCCACCTGATCATGCGACGGCGACTCCTCCTCGGGCACGACGCGGTACTCTGCACCTACCTCGACCACGCCGGTCACCTCCTCGGAGGGCGCTCCATACTGGCTCACGAGCATGTTCTCGGGCGTAAAGAGTGCGACAGCTCTGGGGTCTGCAACCCTGAGACCGGTTACCGTCGCAGGAAACTGCGCCGCTTTCCCCGCGAGCAGGACGGTCCCCTCGGGAATTCTGAAGTGCTGCTTCCCCGCAGCGAGCGTGAAGCGGGCGAGCTCGACATCGCTCTCGCTGCCATTGGTGAGCTCAATTGAGCGCAGGTCTGCACCGGAGACCTGTATCGCGCACGGCACCACGCGTACCACCGCGCGATCCTCCGCTTTGACCGGAGTCCGAAAGAGTGGCCGGGATCCACGCGCGAGTACCGCGTACTCGCCGGGAAAGGGGTACGTGTGCCGCACCTGCGCCCCGCTCCCCGTCGCGCCGTCGCCAAAGGTCCAGATGATGGTGTCGAGGGCAATCTCTCGACCGCTCTCATTGTACGCCGTTGCGGTGAAGGTGACGGGCACGCCAGCAACCGCGGTTCGATCGCCACCGAGCTCCATGCGGAGCGCAGGAGGAGGCGATGGTGGAAGGTTCACCTCGCGATCGCCCGACGCACTGCCCTGCTCCGCCGCGGCACTCCTCGTCGGACTACTGGCAGACGTGCCGCTCGGGCGCTCGTCGCTCGTTCCATTCGTACGGCCGGGTGTGGGCGGTGCGGTAAGCCACGCACCGAACGACCCTGACCGCTGGAGGGTGAGCTTCTCCGTATTGTCGCCGCCGATAGCCCATTCATTCGAGCCGTCAACACGGTCAATGACCTGCCCCTGTGCATCACGGAGCTCGAGAACCTCGCCGGAGTTCCCCAGAGCCCCGGTGTACACCGTAAGAGCCGCCACCCCGGGGACCGTGTCGTCGCTCGTACGCTCGAGTATCCCACACCCAGAAAGCGTACCGTCGAGCGCGACGGTCGGCTGCCCGTCCGCTGCGACGAGCGACCACCCCGCAAGGCTCGCGCTGCTGTCGGTGCAGAGCTCTACCCACTCTGCATTCGCATTGTCGGCGCTCCCCATCCACGCGACCTCGCTCACCGCAACCGCTGCCCGTGCGACGCCAGGGATAGAGCAGACGACGAGCAGTGCCGCGAGTGCGCGCTTCATGGTGCACCTTCCGGCTTCTCGAGGTGGAGCATTGCACGCACCTCGTCGGGGGGCAGCTCGCGGGGGGGTGAGGGCGGTGAGGAGGGCGCCGACTCCGGGGCTTTCTCCCGCGGAGGGGGGGTGGAGGGCGCTTTCGGAGGCTGCGGCGCCCCGCCCTGCGCTGCGGCGAGCGACGAGAGGAGGCTACGAAGCTCCTGCTTGCCATCGTCCCCCTTCCCATCGTCTCGGGCCTGCGGCGGCTCCCTGCGTGGTGAGGGCGACGTACCCATGCGCGCGAGTGTTTCGCGCAGACCTCCCCCCGCGGCGGGAGACCCCGCACGTGGCGGCAGCGGTTGACGTCCTGTAAGCGAAGGGTGCGGAGGACGCACGACGCCACGAGACACGCGCCCCTCGTCTCGCCCGGGGGTTGGTGGAAGGGTTCGGCCACCAGCCACCGGATTGTCGCGGCTGTACGCTGGGCGTTCGCGCTGGGTAAGCGGTGGGCGCGGGGGCACCGGTGCGTCCCGCAGCGCTCGCCGCTCCTCCCGAGCAGCCTCCTTCGCCCCCGCCTCCGGATCCTCGTACGCGCGGGCAACCCATCCGCTGATATCTTGCTCAACCTCGACCCGCGGCCGCGAGAACTGTGCGCGCGAGAATGCAACAGCCCGGTCGCGACACGACACCTCGGGCGCCTCGATGGGGGGCATGGTGACTGCGCTGAAGGGGTGTGAGGACACGCCGTCTATCATGAGCTTGAGGTATACCTGCCGCTGCCCAAGGTTCACGAGGTCCTCCGCGGTAAAGGTCGGCGCAAACTCCTTCTCGAGCACCTCAGCATCGTACGCCCCAACACGGAACGTGATCATGGTACCGACGTTGCCGAAGACTGCGGCAGCAACCTCCTCCTCCATCTGCTCGATGTACTGGTGCGCTATCGTGAGGCAGAGCTTGTACTTGCGCGCCTCGGAGAGGATATCGGCGAAGCTCTTGTTCGCAAAGTTCTGAAACTCGTCCACAAAAAGGTAGTACGGCGGGAGCGAGCGCATGTCGCCCGCAGAGACATCGGCACGGCTCATCGCGGCGAGGTAGATCTTTGTGATGAGCATGCTCCCAAGGAGGTTTGCATTCCCCTCGCCGACGCGCCCCTTCGAGAGGTTCACGATGAATATCTTGCGCCGGTCCATGAGCTCACGAATATTGAACGAGCTCTGCTCCTGGCCGATAACGTTGCGTACGAGCGCATTCGAGGCAAACTGGCCGATCTTGTTTTGGATAGCGGGTGTTGCCTCCTGGGCGTACCGGTCGGTGTACTTGCTGTACTCATCCACCCAGAACGAGCGCACCGCCGGGTCGGTAACCTTGGCGATGACGTTCTTGCGGTAGTCCTTGTCAATGTACATGCGGTTCACCCCGAGGAGCGTCGCGCCGGGAAACTCGAGGAGCGCCGCTATGGTGTTCTGGAGGATGTACGCCATGCGCGCGCTCCACGCATCCACCCAGATCTTCTCGAACGCGCTCATGAGCCCCGCAACGACGAGGTGCCGCTTATCGGCATCCACCGATTCGAGCACATTGAAGGAGATGGGGTACTGCATGTCGAACGGCGCGAAGTAGAGCGTGTCCTTCACCCGCTCTTCAGGGATGTACTCGAGGAGCTTCTCGGCAGTGCCGCCGTGCGGGTCTATGAAGCAGAGGCCGTCCCCCGCCTGGATATCCTGGATGGCGAGGTTCTCGAGGAGCGTGGACTTCCCCATACCACTCTTCCCGATCACGTACGTGTGCTTCGAGCGATCCTCCTGGCGAATGCCGAAGGGTATCCGCTGGTTCCTCGTATCGGTGATGCCGAAGTACGAGATGCGCGCGGGATCAGCCGCGGTAACCCGCGGTACGGAAGAACGTACGGTGTCCCACATGCCTTCAGTATACGGCGATACGCTCACGAGCGAAACGCTAAACCGGCTGCAGGAGGTGGATAGCGGCAGCGTTCACGGCGCTTCGAGCGCCCCCTGTGTGTAGCGATTGCTCGGCGCCCAGAGCATCCAGGAGGTGATCCCGACGTCGTGCGTCGCTTTGATCTGCGCCCGCACCTCCTTGACGTCGTACGTGCCACCGTAGTCGAAGTCCTGGAGCCACGGGCGTATGTGGTCCGCGCCGAACGAGGGCTTTGTATAGAGCCCAGTTGCGACACGCCGCGTCGTCGAGGCAGTAGAGCTCCCGTGCGGCGCGACTAGCTCGTCACGGTAGACCTGCTCGCCACCGAGCCACGCCACGGGTGAGCTTGTGGCTTGTGCACGCCGCACCGCCGAAGCGAGCACGAAGTGAATGAGATCGTACGGCACGGTGTTGGGGTCTGCCCAGCCATTGAAGTGCGGCGGGTAGTGGCTCGGGTACACCATGGGGCACACGTAGTCAAAGTACGGAAGGGCTCGCTCGAGCATCTGGCCGATGTTCATGTCGTCCTCGGCTGTCGTCACCATGCCGAAGAGATCTACCGACAGAGCGGGTGGCGTTTCGCCAGAAGGGTATGCGTCGGCGCGCTTGACCTCAGCCTGGAGGTAGGCAAAGAACTCTTCAAGCACCTCGGCTTTCGGCCGATCCTTCGCCCAATCAAATGAGATGTTTCCCATCGGACCATCCGAGGGGAAGCGTACGTAGTCATAGTTGAGCTCGTCGAAACCGAGCTCCCGCGCAGCACGGGATATTTTTGCAATGTACTCCCAGTACGGCTTCGCACCCACATCAATGAAAGAGAGCCCCTTCCGATCCTTCCACACGGTTCCCGGTGGGTCCCGGAACTTCACCGCGAGCTCCGGGTGCAGGTGCGTATAGAACGGGTCCTGGAAGACGGTGATACGGCCGACGACGTAGATACCCTGCTCGTGGAGCTTCTCCACGAATGCGCGCATGTCGCGCGCACCGCACTGGCTCGAAACCGAGTCACGGAGTGACGGATCATCCGTGGGAAAGGAGAGCCTGCCGGTGTAGTCCTTGAGGTCAATGATGATGGTGTTGAGCTCGGTTGCCTTGACGAGATCCACGAGCTCGGCGCGAAACGGCGGCGTGCCGACGACGCACTGTGTCATGTAGAGAGCCTTTACCGTACGTGGCGTCGCGACATGCGACGCGACCTCGGTTGTGCTCGCCAGCTCCCCGAGAGGTGGCACCGGTACCATTGCACCGCTCGTCGTAGCGGGGCGAACATTGCCGACAAGCGTCGCCTCGGCGCTCCGTGACGCGGTGTAGGTCACCGGGTGCACGAGGGGCACCACGACGTACGCGAATGCACCGATGCATGCACCGAGGCTTCCCACCACGAACGTGAGGCGAGCGCCCCGGCGCCACACCACACCGTGCTTCTCACCCCGCGCCAGCATAGCTAGGGGGCTGCGCGCTCTTTGGGATCATGCTCGGTGTAGGTCGGCGTCCCGGGGCG
Source organism: uncultured Candidatus Saccharibacteria bacterium (assembly GCA_964568345.1). Classification (GTDB taxonomy): domain Bacteria; phylum Patescibacteriota; class Minisyncoccia; order Phycocordibacterales; family UBA12088; genus UBA12088. Next base: position 14,360 of record CAZMPG010000005.1, read on the forward strand.
CTCACGACGTGCGGCAAGGCGGAGCGAGACGGCGATGAGTACAGTGACCGCGCCACAGGTACCGAGGAGCACTGACTTCCACGCCACAGGCACCCCGAGGAAGGGGGAGCTACACACGAGTACACCCACGACAATGAGCAGAGTTTCCCGACGCATGAGACCTATTGTACACCGCCCACGCACGACGCACCACGTCGCGCGTGATGCGCGCGCGGGTGCACGATGATGACACACTCGCCACGCACGGTGTCTGGATGCGCGAGGAAGTGTTCGTGTACCGCCACTGCAGAGCCGGAGACGACCTGCTCGTGAATCTTGGTGAGCTCCCGCACGACAATGACCTGCGCCGCACTCGGGAGGTGTTCGGCGAGCAAAGCGAGCGCCTTGAGGAGGCGGTGGGGGGATTCATAGAAGACCGTTGTCTCCGCCACGCTCCCGAGGTCGGTGAAAAAGGTCTGACGCCCCTTTTTGTGTGGCGGAAACCCGAGGAAATGAAACGCATCCGCCGGTACGCCCGCCACCGAAAGTGCCGCAGTCACTGCCGCTGGCCCGGGGATGGCTTCGATGCGAACCTCATCGAACTGGGCACGAACCGCCGCGACGAGGTGCGCGCCCGGGTCGGATATGGTTGGTGTTCCCGCATCGGAGACGAGCGCGAGCCACTTCCCCGCCCCGAGGAGCTCGAGCACCTTCTCGTACGTCGCTTCGCCCGAGTGCGCGTGGTACGACACGAGCGGCTTCTTGATGTCGTAGTGCGCGAGGAGCTTCGCGGTCACCCGCGTGTCCTCGCACACGACGACGTCGCACGCACCAAGCACGCGAAGCGCACGGAGCGTAATGTCCTCGAGGTTGCCGAGTGGCGTCGCCACAACGGAGAGCGTGCCCTGCATAGCGGTGAGCATACCAGGTTGCCCAGAAAAAGCACAGCGGGCACACAAGTGCCCGCTACACGACACACACCCGACCGTTACTTGGGTCACGAAAGGCAAACCGAAGCACACCCTCGTTGCGGATACTCCGGAATAGATCGCCGAGTACACGCCGGCACGCCGCCTGCACTGCGAACAGCTCGCCTGCGGTCGTGGCGAGCACCACGCGGTGACGCGACGTCCGCGCCACATTGAGCGCAAACTGACACTGTGCCGCGAGACACTCCGGTGGATCCGGTGTGCAGATCGTGAAGTAGCTCCCCTGGTCACGCAGTGCGGTGAATAGATGGCCTGCAAATGAATGCGGTGCCTCCTGCTCGCTCTGGGTAGCAAAGATGACCACGGTCGAACAGTACTCACGACACCGACACGCAAGCACGGTTTCAATGAGTCCTCCGGCGGCACACCCTTCGTGTGCCGCCTCACTCACCACAGTTACGAACGTACGCATTATGTGCCTCCTGCGAGGAAACCAACCTTGTGGAAGTAAACCATGCAGAATACTCTCTCCGCAAGACGCCTGAGAAAAAGTGGGTGGGGCGTAGCCCTTTTCTCTTTTCACTTTTTCCTTTTCTCTCCTAAAACACCGGCGTCACCACGTACGTGAGGCTCGTCGTGTAGTCACGCGCAGCCTCCTGCATAGCGGATATCTCGAGCCTGTAGCCAATCCGCGTTGTACCGACATCCGGTGTGCTGCCGTCTGCGCTCGAAGTTGCATACATGACTTCGCGCGGCTCGTCTACAAAATCGCCGACATAGAGCGCGTTCCCAAACGAATCATTATCTGAAAGCGTCGTGTCCTCTGTGGTAACGCCCCAATGACCATACGTGTCGGGAAGCCCCACGGTACTCGACGGAGCCGCCCACACAATCGGTGTCGAGGTGCCCGTGCCGTCAACAAAGGGATCTATCGTTGCGCCACCGAGCGACTGGAGATTGCCCGCAGCCTCGACGGTAACGGTGAACCCACCCACCGCATTCGTGGTCACCGCAAGATCCTGGGCGAGTACGTACGCAGTGTCCGGTGCCACCGTCCCGAATGCGACACTCGTCGCGGTCGTCGTTGCGAAGGTGAGCGTTGCATCGGCATTCACCGCCTGCCCCGCATTAACACCATCTACGGAAAAATCGAGGTACGTGTCTACCTGCCCACTCACCGTCACCGCATCCACCACGATGAGCTCGGTGGAGCCGGTATCGCTCGGGGTTGCGATGTTGAGCTCGTAGCTCCCCGCACTCGCATGGTTGACAATCTGGTGCACCCCCGCGCCCGAGGATGTTGCATGGGTACCGACCTCGATCGTTACGACGCTCCCGCTAGCGATAGCCCCGCCTCCACCGCTACAGACCGTGATGGTAATGGTCTGCGTCGAGGTGCTCACCGCAGCCTGTGTTGCGCCGCAGGTAGGTGCGGTGGTGAGGTCCACCCCATCATCGGCAACGTCAATGTCGTCCTCGCCAAGAGCCGACACGTCAAAGCCGCTCGGCATTGTTATGACGATGGTTGAGCCATCAGCAACCACCCCCGAGGGGGTGGTAAACCGCATCGTGTGATCGCTCGGCAGCCCGGGCCGACTCGTCGAGAGCGTGTCGGAGAACTGCTGGAGCTGTGCGGCATTAGCAAAAAAGAGGGTGCGGGGCACGCCGGTCGCCCAAGCGACCAGTGCAACAGCTAACACCGTCGCGGTACGGATGTACCACGGGTGCAGCGCCTCGCTGCGTGATAGTGATTTCATGACCACCTACGTGGTCAAGCCAGCGCCACAACACACCAGGAGCTGCCTCGACCGTGCGAGACAGAATCAGGGGTACTGCCAGTATACACGAGGTTGGGGATATGCTGTTGCCTTTGCGTGGAAAACCTGGGGAAAACTCAACACGCCGAAGCAACGAGGCGCTCTCCGACGGTGTAGATGTCTCCCGCTCCCATGGTGATGAGGAGTGTGGCCGAGGGTGTGGGAGAAGAGAGGTGCACAGTGAGCGCGTCGAGTGTCGGAAATGCACGCGCAGGAGTCCCCTGTGCAGTTATCCTGCCCGCAAGCGCGTCACTCGTCACCCCTGGGATCGGGGCTTCGCGGGCAGCATAGATCGGCGCGAGGAGCACCTCGTCGGCACGCGCGAGCGCAGCTGCAAACTCCTCCATGAAGTCGCGGGTTCTGCTAAAGAGGTGGGGGTGAAAGGCGACGATGATACGGTGGTCGGGGAACGTGGTACGAGCCATGGTAATGGTCGCCGCGACTGCGGTGGGATGGTGCGCGTAGTCGTCGTACACGAGCGCACCGCTCGGGGTAACCCCCTTGTACTCGAAACGCCGCCAGGTGCCTGGAAAGGTGGCAAGTGAGTGGTCGAGCGCAGCTTCGGAAAGCTCAGGATCGAGCGCATACGCCGCCGCTTTCGCAGCTCGTGCATTCATACAGTTGAAGTCACCCGGCACGCGGAGCGTTGGCACGGTGAGATCCTGGTACGGCGTGATACGCTGCACACCCTCGAGCACGTCACGCGCCGTGCCTGACGCCGTATCAGCGACGACAGCACCCTGCTCCGGCACACGGGCAATGAGCTCGCGAAATGCGTCCTTGACGGCGGCGAGGTCGCGGTAGTAGTCGGTGTGGTCGAGCTCAATGTTGGTGATCACAAGGATATCCGGTGAGAGATGGAGGAAGTGACGTCGGTACTCGCACCCCTCGATTACAAAGAGATCGGGGCTCCCCGCGACGAAGTTCGAGCCATGCTCGGTGAGGATGCTCCCTGCGATGACCGTCGGCTTCTTCCCCGCATCGACGAGTACCTTGGCAATCATCGCGGTCGTCGTCGTCTTGCCGTGGGTGCCGGCAACAACGATCGAGGTGCCCGCGCGCGTCGCTTCGCCGAGCGCCTCGAAGTAGGAGAGCTCGCGGATACCAAGCTCCCGCGCGCGCACTCGTTCGGGGTTATCCACCGGCACAGCGTCGCTATACACGACGAGCGACGTGGTCACCCGCACCCGATCTGCTTCGTGGCCAATGAACACCGATACGCCTTTCCCCACAAGGAGGTCGGTTATCGGCGACGGCGCGCGATCGGATCCCTCGACGTGTGCACCGAGGAATGCATAGAGCTGCGCGAGCGCACTCATCCCGATCCCCCCGATACCGATCATGTAGATACTCGTGTTCATGGTCACTGCTTGCTATCGCTCACTCGCCCCTAATCCCCGCCACCGCTTCGTTGAAGCGTTCCCCCCGGTCGTACTCGTTTGCAAACATGCCGAACGACGCAAATGCGGGGGAAAAGAGAAGCGTATCACCTGGATCGCACCGCTGCCACGCCGCCTCGACCGCTTCGTCGAGCGTGTCCACCGTAGCGGTGTCGAGCCCGCGGCCGTGAAAGGTGAGCTTGCCGGTCCCTGTCCCCTTGAGGAGCACCACGGCTTTCGCGTGGAGGGGGAGAATGTCGAGGAGGGGCGCCATGTCGAGCCCCTTATCAGTGCCGCCCATGATGAGCACAACGCGCCTCAAGGACACGGGGTCGAGTGCCTGGAGCGCACGCATGGTCGCTTCTGGCGTCGTTGCATTCGTATCGTTGTAGATCGCCACACCACGTACCGTACGCACGAGCTCGAGCCTCCCGGGAAGCGCGCGAAAGCTCGCAACGACCTGCCGTAGCGTCGCTTCACCGACGCCGAGGTGCCGGGCTGTTGCCAGGGCGACGCCTATGTTGTACCGATTGTGCGCCCCGACGAGTGCGACGTCCCACGACGCCGGCACGTCGCTATCGTCAGCCACGATGACCTGCGACCGCACCCCCCTGCGGTACGGCGCAAGCGCCGCGAGCGCTTGCCGGCCCACGACGAGCGTATCCGACTCCCGCTGGTGCGCAAACACATGCGTCTTGTCTTTGAGGTAGCTCCCGAGGTCGCCGTGGTAGTAGGTGAGGTGGTCGGGGTAGAAGGTCGTAAAGACAGCAACGTCCGGCGAGAGCGGGCCCTGGCGCACCCCCGGTGCATCGAGCGAACGCTCCTCGCCAAACCCCTGGCACTGCCAGCTGTCGAGCTCGAACACCCCCAGGGAGCTTTGCGAGACCTCCGCAAGCAGTGCGAGGTTCGACACACCGCGGACGTTGCCGCCGAGGAGCACCTCCCTACCCTCGGCCTGGAGGAATGCCGCAATGAGGTGTGCCACAGTGGACTTGCCCCGGGTGCCGGTGACGCCAATGAGGGGTATGCCGGCGATACGCGCAAAGAGCGATGCGCTCATGTCAACCGGCACCCGGTGCTTTCGAGCATGGGCGATGTAGGGGGAATCGAGCGGTACCCCCGCTCCCTTGAGCACGAGGTCGCCGTCAGCAAAGTCTGCAAGGTCGTGCCCGCCGAGGCGGTAGGTGATGCCCGGGTATGCGGCAAGCTGCGCAAGCGCAGCGGCGAGCGCAGCGTGGTCCTTGAGGTCGGTCACGGTGAGGCGTGCGCCATGCGCCGCGAGGAATGCCGCGTCGCCAATGCCCCGCCCCAAGAGGCCGAGGCCCATTTGCGTAATCCGCCTATCCCTGAAGAGGGTGCCGCACTGCATGGGGCAAGCATAGCAGATGCCGCTCCAGCTGGATATGGCCGGCGACTACACCACGCGCGGGGCAGCAGAGGCTCCAAGACATGCCTGAGCAAAGCCCAAAAATACTGAGCTCTCTGCCGAGACCATGAGGTCAACCGTACCGGATCCGTCGGTGTCAAAACGAGCCGTCACGGCGTCGGCAACCGCATCAGCAGGGTCAACGAGTACCCCCCTCCAGTCCTGCTGGGAAAGCGCTTCCTCGAACACATCGCGCACGAGCGGAAAATGGGTGCAACCGAGGATGACGTGCGTGTAGTTGCCGTGGGCATAGGGCGAGAGCGCCGCGTGCACGAGGGGCGCCATTGCGCTACGACTTCCCCCTCCTTCGATGTGGGGTACGAGGTCGGGGATTGCCACACCGTCGGCAGGGATACCGATCATGCGAAACGCGTCCTGGTAGATCCGCGACTCGACGGTCGCCCGCGTCGCCACCACGAGTACCCGTGCCGTAGTGCCCCGAAACGCAGCGACCGTTGGCCCCACCATCTCGATGAGGCTCGTGCGCGACAGGTCAAGGATATCGAACATCGGGAGTACGATGGAGACCGACACGCTGTTACAGGCGCTCACTAGTTCTGTAGCACCTGCTCCAATGAGCCGCTGGATGCCGAGGACGGTAAGCACCCCAAGCTCCTCCCTGCTCTTATTGCCGTACGGTGCATTCTCGAGGTCGCCGAAGTACACCACGTCTGCCCGCGGCGCCCGCGCGCGGATTGCCCGCAGTACGGTGAGCCCCCCAGAACCGGAGTCGAAAATACCGATCATGCGCTACCAGCTCCCCCCGCCACCGCCGCCGAAGCCGCCGCCGACCGAGCCGCCACCAGAGACACCCGAATGCTGTGGCGCAGCCGCGGCGGAGAAGTCCCTCGTGAATGAGGAAAGGTCACTCACGAGCGCTCCTGCTGCGAACGTATGCAGGTGCCCGCCAGCGTACCACGCTGGCTCCGCCTGGTACACATCGGCAAACTGTGCCGCCCACGCCTGCTCAACGCCGAGCGCAATCGCGTAGGGGAGGAATCGGTCGAAGAGTGCCGGTGTCCGCTCGGGGGCGTTGTGGAAAGCGATGCGGTCCTTTTCTGCAACGGTAAGGTACCGCTTGAAGCCTTCGAGCTGCTCAAGCGTCCGCACACCAAGCGCGGTCCGCACTGGCATCGCAAGCCCGCCGATCGCGACGATCATGCCGGACAGGGCGCTCGACAGAGCAAGTACCGCACTCGTGGCGCCAGACCACGACGCGAGGAGTATGCCTAACCCCGCCCCGCAGCCACCAGCAACCGCATACCACGTACGCACGCGGTCGGGCCGCGTGGGAAAGAGGCCCTCGAGCACCACCTCGTCGTAAATGGTATCTTCGAGGAGCGAGCGATCTCGCGCAAACGCATGCCGCATCCGTGAGAGAAGCGCACCCGCAACCTCCTTCCCCTCCACCACAACACTCCCTACATACGCCGGCTGGAAGAGCCGTTCGAGGAGTCGGAGGGATAGGGGGTCGGTAGGCTCACCGTGCTCCATGCGCTCAATGAGGTAATCGGTCGTACGGAAGAGGAAGAGTACCGTGTCCTCAATACGGTGGAGCTTCACGAAACCCTCGACAGCGAGCCGCACGATCTCCGCGGAGAGCTCGCGGTCCTCGAGCCGCTCATTGTAGAGCACGCCAGCCATCGCGGGCGTTATGCCCTCGGGAGGCGCAAACTCGGTGACGATCGTACCACGCCCGCGCGGGTCGCGGCCACGCGTATACCAGAGGTACACCATGGCACCGGCGACGCACACCGGGAGGAAGAGTGGCCAGAAGAGCAGGAATCTAGGCATACCTCCCTTCCCTCGCCGCATCGGCTCGGCGATAGTACCCTTCGGGAAGGTGAGCGCCACGGTGAACCCCTCACCGACAGCAAGCGACTGCGCAGAAGCGCGGTAGCCGGTGCTACTTGCAGACTCCTCACTCGCACTACAGGTATGCGACGAACCCTGCGCCCCCTGGTAGCACGATGCGTCGAGTACCGTACTACCAGGGGGTAGGTCCACATGGACGCTCGCGCGAGTGATAGCGTTTGGCCACGAACCGGTCACGTTCCAGTAGAACTCGTCGTGGTCGTCCCAGTAGAGGAACGGGCCGTGTACGACGTACGAAATGGTGTAGGTCTGCTTGCCCGATACGAGCGTATGCGCATCACCTACCTTCAAGGTGAGCGCACCGTTGCCGTGGCTCTCAACAAAGGGTATTGGCGTGCCGCTTGTACCGACGACCACCACCTGCGATACGTCTGCGGTGTACGTTGTACCGCCCGCCTGGTAGCTCACGGGAATGGTGCGAAAGATGCCGTGCCGCTGCGCTTCCCCAAAGTCGTACACGATTTGCTCCTCAACCGAGATCGTGGCATCGGCGTTGACGCCGATACGCGCGTCGAACGAGGGGATAGTTTCGAGGGCGTACGCACGGTGTGGCGCGCCCAGAGCAGCACCGAGCGCAAGCAGTGCACCAAAACAACCCACCCACTGCGTGCAGCGAGGCATGGGTACATCATACCGCACCCTCCCTGGTGTAGGTATGTATGCACGTCGAAGTGTGGTAATAAGGTGAAGGTGGGTGGTTACGCATGACGTACCTGCTCACACCTTCTATAAACAAGCCGTATGTCGTTGCGAGCCCCTCCTGTTCGGGGTTTCGGCCGACCCGCCGGGAGGCGACGAAGTAAAACGGGATCATGTTCGCTGTGTTACCGAAACGCCGCTCATATTTTATAGACTGCTTCGCCTGCGGTCATCCCCACAGTAGGCGGAGGATCGCAGCGACGAAACGTGAAGGATGTGAGAAGGTACTGCACAACCCTATACACGACAATGTATTTGTACTAGAATCATCGTTGGAATTCCCGGCAACACTACCTAATAAAAGAGGTAAAAAAAATGAATTCAGCGGAACATCCTTTGCAACTCGCCAAAGAGTTGATGTCAATTACGGCCATGATTGTCGAGCAAGCAGGGGTACGGGATGCCGCACAGGCGAAGATCGATACCGCACTCCAGCAGCTCCATCAACTGCTGAGGCAACAAGGAGGAGTGTCCTGTGATGGATGTTCGATCGGAATAGAGAGGCACGCTGCTCTCACTGAGGAAAACATGCGTGCGCTGCTCAATCAGCGCATAGAGACTTTAGTACTACCCACACGTCCCTATCACTGCCTGACAGCAGAGAAGATCTTCCTTGTGGGTGAGCTAGTCCAGCGCACTACGGTTGAATTGCTACGGGTGCCCAACCTTGGCAAGGGGAGTCTTGCAGAAATCGAGCAAGCGCTTGCAAAGGTAGGATTGTCCCTCGGCATGCGATTAGCCGAAAAGTGGAGGTTTTCGGACGAGATCCGTCCGCACGCATAACCTCCTCAAGCCCCTCACGAGGGGCTTGTACTCTGTCTGTCCAAGTCCTCACGCGAGCGACGCAGGTCGCTCGCTTCCGCGTCACGAAAAAACGCACCACGTGCGTTTTTTGTGCCGCGGAGAGCGATGTGGACTTGAGTCACGAGTTGCTAGGTTTTTTCGTCGTTCCTCCTCAAAAACCAAGCGCTCGCGACCCCGGCTCGCCTGTGCCTCTGGCACATGGCTCCGCCTGTTCAAGTCCTCACGCGAGCGACGCAGGTCGCTCGCTTCCGCGTCACGAAAAAACGCACCACGTGCGTTTTTTGTGCCGCGGAGAGGACTTGAACCTTACAGGTTCAGTACACCTTGCGGACCTTTTGCTTCGTGCTACGCACTCGCAAAACGTCTCGCAAGGTCTTCAAGTCCTCCCGCGGCTACAACACAATAATCGCGCCATGCTCCGCATGGCGCTCGTTTGTGTTGTGCCGCGGAGAGGACTTGAACCTCCACGGGATTGCTCCCACTGCGACCTGAACGCAGCGCGTCTACCAATTCCGCCACCACGGCATGGGAGCACGATACCACAGAATACGGGGTCAGGATACGAACACCTGGTTGCGTCACCACCGGTATACGGTGCACAATAGGAGGACTATGAGAACATATTCCTCACTGGCTGTGGTGGTGCTCGTCGCTGCCTGCACCTACCTATCCCCCTTCGCCGCTTCCGCTGGCGAGCTCCACTACGGTACGATTGTCGAACAGTACGGCTCGAAACTCACCCTCGAGTATAAGGGCCCCGCGGGAACCCGGTACTACGTGTGCGACACGGAGCGAGAAGCGTGCACAGACAAGGGCACGAAACGGCCCAACCTCGCGCCGAAGATACTCGGGAACAGGAGCTACGTACGAAGCGCGGACGGCTCACTCGGCGTGTACGCAACAACACTCGGCTCGCGTACGTACTACACCCTCTATCGCCTCTCCGGCACACACGTAAAGAAGCTCGCACTCATCCCCTACACGACCCCCGGCGCAACGGTGTCTGTCTCCAAAAATAACAATGCGGTCATCTTCAAGCTTGGGCAGACCTACACGCGGTATGACATTGCCAAGAAGAGCCTGCACACGCTATCCCTTCCCTACTCGCTTGCATTCATCTCCCTGTCGCCCTCGGCGCACTTCCTAACGGGCTACTACTACCCGACCCTCCAGCACGAGATCTGGAACTTCACTGACGGCACAGTGATCGGTCTGGCACCCTCCATGCAATCGTACGTCGAGTTTAGCGAAGACGAGTCGCAGCTCGCCTACCTCGACGACGTCGGTGGCTTCAAGACGCTCAAGACCATGCACATGAAAGACATCCAGAGCCCGAAACCGACCGTCGTTGCGCTCACCAAGCCCAACACCGAGACCGAGGACTACCTCTTCGTCGGCTCGACCCTCTACTTCCTCGCCAACAGCGCCGGGCCGCTCGCGTGGGACCTCTACCGCTTCGATGGCGGCACGCCAGAGAAGGTCGCCGAGCAGGTGTCGTACGGCGATTTCCTCAAGCGCATCCACACACCCGATGCGACGTACCTCGCCTACCTCACGACACAGGGCAAGAACACCGACATCGCCCTCACCACGCCTCGTGGCGCGACTATCACCTTCGACCCGGCACCAGCCTCGCCGCTCCCCGACACTCTGACCCGCACCGTCCGCTCGGTCGCGGGGAGGACGGGCGTGCTCCTCTCGCCGAAGGACACTGGGAAGCGGACCGGCACGCTCTTCATCTGGCTCCACGGCGGCCCCCAGCGACAGGTTGCGCAGGGCTACCACCCGTACCTTTCGTACGCGGTGTACGATGAGCTCCTCGAACGGCTCGCTGCCGGTGGGAACGACGTCTTCAAGCTCGACTATACCGGCTCGACCGGCTACGGCGCCGCCTTTCGAAAAGCCCTCGACATGCACATCGGCGACGTCGAGATCACCGACACGAGGAACGCCGTCACCGCGCTGTCCCGTGAGCTTGGCAGCAAGACCGTGTACCTCATCGGCAACAGCTACGGCGGCTATATGGCGCTCCGTGGCATCGTGGACATGCCAAAGCTCGTCAGTGGTGCGGTGTCCATAAACGGTGTCTCCGACTGGTATGGACTCATTGAGCAGATCCCCTCATCGCCCTTCCGCGAGCTCTTCAACGGTGTACCCGATACGACCAACCTCGACGCCTACTTCAAGGCATCGGTCTTCACCGGCCTCGACAAGCTCCCAAACACCAGGCGAGTGCTCGTGGTATGGGGCGAGCAGGATCACACGGTGCCGGTGTGGCAGTCAACCAAGTACGTTGCGTACGCAAAGACGCAGGGGGTGCACGTGCAGACACTCTCCTTCCCCACCGAGGAGCACATCATCCGCGAGCGAAAGAACCTCGACGCGCTCTGTAGTGCGATCACCAGCACCTTCAACCTCAAGGGTGTCGCGTGCAAGGGGTAGAGGCAGCGGCCACTTGACGACCACGACTGGTGCGGTACTCTGCAGGGTGGATCGTCCTCTACAAACTGACCCAGGAGGTCAAAGATGAATATATATAACATAGTAGGTAGTGAATATGATGTCGTCTACCTCACCCCGGAGGTCCTCGCCCATGAGGATCTCCAGACTGGCTCCGGAGGGCTTGGCGTCGTTGCCGGTGAAGTGCTTCAAGAGGCAGAGGAGGGGTTTGGGGTGCACGGCATACGTATGCTCGCGATAAGCCTCTACCCCTCGCATGGCTACCAGCGGCAGGTGGTAGTTACCACACCACACACCGAATACCTTGATGTAACGTACGAATCGCAGCGCCACCAGGAGATCGCCCCCGACACGGGCGTACGAATAAGGATCACGCTTGCTGGAAGGACCTGTACCATCGTGGTGCGTATGCTCGACGATCAACCACGCTCGAACACCGCCATTCTCCTCCTCGACACCGATGTTGAGGAAAATCCCCAGGACTTCCGCATGATCACCCGTACCCTCTACGGCGGCACCCATGCAACCAGCCACTTCAGTGAATTGCACGAGGCGTGGCACGATATCACCTGGCTGCGGGTACTGCAGGCGGCGGTGCTTGGCCTCGGGGCGTACAACCTGCTCCGCGACCTCAACGTCGGATACCGCATCGTCCACCTCAATGACAGCCACGGTGCACTGTTTTCCATCCGCCAATATGGTCAGGAACGCACGAGCGGTATCCCGCACGAACAAGCGCTCGAACGGGTGCGTGCACGGACACGGTTCACGAACCACACCATGCTCGACTCGGGGAACCCACAGTTCCCCTACACCACGATCGAGCAGATATGTGGTACTTACCCGGGCTTCGATCGCGACACCCTGCTACACATTGACGAGCGTGACCCATACTCGCTCTCCATGACCGAGACCGCCTGCATGCTTGCGGGACAGGGAAATGTGAACGGCGTATCAAAACACCACGCGACAATTGCCGATCGGCGGTGGCCTGGGTACGGCATATTTCCGATCACAAACGGTGTCGGACGCAGGTACCAACACCCTCTGTTCCAAGAACTCAGGGAGCCGGGCGACATACCATCGCTGAAGCGCCGTATGCGGGAAGAGGTATTGGAAATAGTCAAGGCACAAGCGTTGGATGCGGGGTACATATTCAAGGGTACGCCGCCACCGGACGCTCTCACCCTCGCGTGGGTGCGCCGACACCAAGAGTACAAACGCCCCGGCCTCATCTTCCACAGCGCTGAGCACGGCCTCATGCAAAAGCTCCTCGAGTGGGGGTGGGTTACTATCCTCTGGGGAGGATACGCGCACCCCGACGACGTCGGCATGGGGAATGAGTGGACACGGATCCTCACCCGCATCCGCGACCTACCGAACGTGCTGCCAGTCTTCAACTACCGCCTCAACCTCATGCGGCCCACCCTCAAGGCAGGAGCCGATGTATGGCTCAACACGCCTTTTGTCGGCCATGAAGCATGTGGTACGTCGTGGATGAGTGCGATGCTCAATGGCGCGCTCGTCGTATCCATCAACGATGGCGGGGTTCGTGAAGCAGAACATGTCGTACGGTTTGGGAGCTCCGATCCGGGCAACTGGCACGAGCAGTACCCGTACGATGCACGAGAACTCTGGCAGACACTTGTGCCACAGATCATGCACCTCCGTGAGCACGACCCCGCACTCCTCCGGTTCCTCTACGAGGCAAAACTCGAGGCCGAAGAAATGTTCGCCGCGAGCCGTATGGTCGCTGACTACAAGCGACTCCTCTACCGGCTCTAGTAGCACACCCGCGCCACAAGTGGCGCGGGTGGTTTTGTGGACCATGCCGGACTCGAACCGGCTACCTCATCCATGCCATGGATGCGCTCTACCAGGTGAGCTAATGGCCCGCTGTTTCGGCGCTACACGCTAGCGCCCCATCCTGTCCTTGACGTGCCGCACGAGTTCGTCGAGATGGATGTCGGTCTTGACGAGGAATTCGCTCATGCCGGTCGAGACCGCTTTTGCGACCGTCTCGATGCTCGAGGAGTTGGTAAGGAGGATGATGGTTGCATCCTTCCCCCACGGGTCCTCCTGGAGCTGCTTCATGACGTCGAAGCCATCCATCTCGGGCATCATGATGTCGAGGAGGATGATGTCCGGGTGCTTCTCGAGGGCGAGCGCAAGGCCGTCGCGGCCATTCACCGCGGTGTACGCGGTGACCCCCTCGTCGGTAAACTTCTGGGCGAGCACCTGCACGAGCGACACCTCGTCGTCGATGATGAGGACCGACCGTGATCCAGGTGTGGGCGGTGTCATACGGATGAGCATACCTCGCCTACGCACCGGGCGCAACCCGCGGTAGGGTGATGGTGAACGTCGTCCCCTCCCCGGGGGAGGAGATGAAAGTGACGTCACCGCCGAGCTTCTTTACGAACTCGCGGGTGAGGTAAAGCCCGAGGCCGGTTCCATTCGCGGACATTTTCCGCGCATTCGACGCGCGGAAGAGCTTCGTGAAGATCTGCTCCTGCTCGGCAAGCGGTATGCCGCAGCCGGTGTCGTGGACGGCGACTGTCGCCGCTACTTGCCCAAAGTCGGACGTGATGGTGATCGCCCCACCCTGCGGGGTGTACTTGAGCGCATTCGTGAGGAGGTTATGGATCACGATGCGCAGCATCGCGTGGTCGGTAATGATCTTGTCGTCGCCCTGCGAGACCACCTGGTAGCGGAGGTCTTTGCTCTTGAGGTCGTGCACGAGCTCCTTGAGGATATCGTTCACGACGTCGTTCACGTGGACCGGCGCGTACTCGGGAAGCAGGGTGCCGAGCTCGATGCGGGAGACGGTGAGGAGCGTCGTCACGAGCTCGATCATGCGCTCGTTGCCAATGTCAATCTGCTCGAGGTAGCCGCGCACGAGGTCGGAGAGGTGGAGCGACTCGGTGTGGAGGAGGTAGTCGATGTACCACTTGATGGTCGTCATCGGGGTACGGAGCTGGTGGGATGCGAGGAGAAAGAAGTCGGTCTTCACTTCGTCACTCTCCTTCTCTTTCGTCACGTCCACGAGCGTCACGACATGCTTGAGTGGTAGGGGCGACGTGCGCGCGAGCGAGTAGATGGAGACCTGTGCCCAGCGATGTACCGAGCCATCGAGTGTCGTGAGGCGCATCTCCTCGCGAGACACCGGCACCCCCCGCTCGACCTTTGTCCGGACAAGCGCGACATCTTGCCGCACCGCAACGCTCGCATCAATACGTTCGTAGAAGTTTGCCGCCTCACACTCCTCGGTGGTGCCGCCAAAGAAGCGAAGGCAGGCTTTGTTGGGGTTACGGATGTGGCCCCCGTCGTCCATGAGGAAGTACGGCACCGAGCTATTGTCGTAGAGGAGCTTGAACTGCTCCCGCGACACGACGAGCCCAGAAACCATCTCCTCGGCTATAGTCTGTGTTCGCCGGGTGAGGAGGTAGCCGAGGTACATCGCATAGCAGGCGAGCCCCGAAAGCGCGGTGAGACACAGGAGGATGAGTGTGGTCGCAAGCTCGACGAGGTACCGACGATCGGGACCAGCGAACGGGCCGGTGAGGAGCGCGGCAACGGCGCCACTGCCCCACGCCCACACGATGAGCGCGAGGAGGAGGAACACCTCGGCGAGCAGCACTTCCGGTCGCAAGAGGTGCTTCATCCACGATGACTGTGGCATGGCCCTAGTATAGCCCCACCGGCCACATACGCGTAGCAGCTCCGTACAGAGAGCCGTGGACAACCTACGCGACCACAAGCGCTCCCTGCCGCAGGACTACCGGAGTATCGGTACGCACATCTACAACTGTCGAGGGGTCGCTCGGGGGGAGGGTGCCGGCGTCGAGGACAAGCGAGAGGGTGCGGGCCTCTTCCCCGAGCTGGTCGAGCATAGCATCGAGCGTAGAGGGCTGCGGCATGCCGGATCGGTTGACGCTCGTCGTAGTCACTGGGCTGCCAACACGCGCGGCAAGATCGCGGCACCACGGTAGGCTGGGTATGCGAAATCCTACCCCTCCGTCGGGGCCTGCGACCGGCGTGAGCGCATCGCCACGCGGCGCAAGGACGAGTGAGAGCGGTCCGGGCCAGTAGCGCTCGGCGAGGTCTCGAGCACGCGGGGTCACCTGCGCATACCGCTCGAGCATCGCGAGGTCGGCGACGAGTACAAGGATGGGCTTCCCTGCATCGCGGCCCTTGCATACCCGTACCCGCTCCACCGCACGTGCGCTCGTTGCATCCGCGCCAATACCGTAGAGCGTGTCGGTTGGATACACGACGAGGCCACCCGCCACTATGGCTTGGGCGGCCCGCTCGAGCGCAGTGTCGTACGCCGCACCTCGCTCACCGGAGCTGAGCGAAGCGTACGGCACGGTGAGGCGTTCGTACATGCTGTATTGAATACCACGCCGAGACGCGGTATGCTAGCCGCTACGGGCGATTAGCTCAGCTGGTTAGAGCGTCACATTGACATTGTGAAGGTCACAGGTTCGAGCCCTGTATCGCCCACCACACAAAAGAGCGTCATGCGGAGCATGGCGCGATTATTGTGTGGTAGGGTGAGACGGGCTCGAAGACCTTGTGAGTTCTTTTGCGACCCCGAGCAAAACGAGGGGGAAGCAAAAGAGCCACAAGGTGTACTGATGCTGTAAGCATCGAGCCCTGTATCGCCCACCACACACAAGAGCGTCATGCGGGGTACAGAACGGTTGTGGATTAGATGTCAGGCTCCCCTGCATCATTCAGGGGGTTCAACCTCCTACATAATGATGCAGATCCGGGGGTTACCTTACGAAAACCGGCCGTCGCAGAGCGACGGCCATGAGGTTCAGTATACCTGCACGTTGGCATCCTTGCCAACACGCGCAGCAATATCATCCCCGTCGATCTCGGTGTGAATTGCGGTCGGCTCCCCCCTTACCGTGAGCGTCGAATTGTCATCCCGACGTCGCCACTCGAAACACATGGAATCAAGGAACCCAGAGAGCGCCCGCGCTACGATGTTTTGAATACCCTTGCGCTCCTCAGGCTCAACGAGCTCACGAATACGTATAGTGATCCTACACATTGTTAGACCCCCAGATTCTTGAAAAAACGACAAGCCCATACTCCACACTACCGAACCCCTGTCGAGTGTCAAGTGACCGGTGTCCATATCCGCAGCGCCGGTACGCGCTGGTGCCGTGTGCGTGCTAGAGTATAGACATGCGCATCCTTGCTATTGAGACGTCGTGCGACGAAACCGCGGTCGCTATCCTCGAGGCCTCAGGTACTCTGTCAGACGCAACGTTTGCCGTGCTCGGCAATGCGCTCTACTCGCAGGCCACGCGGCATGCTGCCTACGGTGGTGTGTACCCCTCGCTCGCCAAGCGCGAGCACGCGGCAAACCTCGTACCGCTCTACCGCGCAGCGCTCCAAGAGAGTCGCATAGAAACGGGCGACCTCACGCCCTCTGGTACAGAGATCGCCTTCCTCGACGAGCTCCTCGTACGCGAGCCGGAGCTCCGCGACGCCCTCGTGGACGAGCTCACCCTCGGCAAGCCCACCATAGACCTCATCGCGGTGACGAGCGGCCCCGGACTCGAGCCGGCACTCTGGGTCGGCATCAACTTCGCCCGTGCGCTCGCGCACCTCTTTCACCTCCCGATTCTTACCGTCAACCACCTCGAGGGGCACCTCGTCGCGAGCGCCGTGAGCGTTGCTTCCGGACGCAATCTC
This sequence comes from uncultured Candidatus Saccharibacteria bacterium, assembly GCA_964568345.1. GTDB lineage: Bacteria > Patescibacteriota > Minisyncoccia > Phycocordibacterales > UBA12088 > UBA12088. The sequence goes on from CAZMPG010000005.1 coordinate 31,443, forward strand.
TTTACGCTTGATGCGATCCAGTTCCCCCTCCTCGGCCTCATCGTATCCGGCGGCCACACAGAGTTTGTGGGGAGCGATGCATGGGGCACGTACGCCCGCCTCGGCGGCACCCGCGACGATTCAGTCGGTGAAGCGTTCGACAAGGTCGCCCGCCTCCTCGCCCTCCCCTATCCGGGAGCTCCCGAGCTCTCACGGATGGCCGCCCGCGGCCGTGCACTACCTCCCGAAACGCGCCAGGCACTCGCAGGCGACCCATTCCCCCGCCCCATGGAGCATAGCGGCGACCTCGACTTCTCGTTTTCCGGCCTCAAAACCGCGGTGCTCTACCGCGTCCGCGCCCTGGGCGATCTCACCGACGACGCGAAGGCAGCCATTGCCGCCGCATTCGAGGACGCTGCGGTGGACGTGCTCCTTGCGAAAACGCTCCAGGCGCTCGATCGCTACCCGGTGCCGACCCTCCTCCTCGGTGGCGGCGTATCGGCAAACACCTACCTCCGCGAGCGGCTCTCGGCACGCGTACGCGACGTACGGCCCGATCTCACGCTCCGCCTCCCCGCTCCCGGCCTCTCGACCGACAACGCCATCATGATCGGCATGGCTGCCTACCTCGGGCACTGTACCGGTGCGCCGACGCACGCCGCCACCGATCCGCTCCGCGCCGACGGAAACCTTCCCCTCACCTCCCCAACCCGCTAACACATGCCTCAAAACCACGCACAATCAACATCGAGCGTGGTCAAGAGCATCACAGGCAAGGCGCACAGTGATCCCTCACCCCCCTTGAAACCCCTACGTCATTCTGCGTCTTTGCGAGGAACGACCCGCGGGAGTGACGAAGCAATCCATGATCGTGTTCGCTATGGTACCGAAATACCCCTCAGATCATGGACTGCTTCCCGCCACCTCTGCTCGCGGCTGAAGGCCTGTGGGCTCGCAGTGACAGCGTGCGGAAGGTGTGAGCAATTACTGAACATACTCTAGAGCAGCACGGAAACCTGTGCTACTATCGCGCTATGCACGAGAAGTTTCTGAAGCCCTACGAGCCGCAGGTGTATGAAGACGTGCTCTATAAGCGCTGGGAGGAGTCGGGGTACTTCAACCCGGATGTGTGTGTCGAACGGGGGGTGTGTGCGGCAGACGCGGAGCCTTTTACGATCGTTCTGCCACCTCCAAATGTCACCGGCGTACTGCACATCGGACACACGTACGAGGACACACTCCAGGACGCACTCATACGCTTTGCTCGCATGTGCGGCCGACGTGCACTCTGGGTTCCCGGTACTGATTCCGCTGCGATAGCAACCCAGGCTCGCGTCGAAAAGAATATCCAGAACGAGGAGAAGAAAACGCGCCACGACCTCGGGCGGGAGGAGCTCGTCCGCCGCGTCCATGCATTCGCACGCGAGCACGAGCACATCATTCTCGGCCAGATCCGCAAAGTTGGCGCGTCGCTCGATTGGTCGCGCTACGCATACACCCTCGATGAACCACGCTATCGCGCGGTCATGACGGCATTCAAGCGCATGTACGATGCGGGCCTCATCTACCGTGGCCACCGCATCGTGAACTGGGACCCAAAAGGCCAGACGACCATATCGGACGACGAGATCGTGTACAAAGAGGAGTGCACGAAGTTCTACTACTTCCAGTACGGACCGTTCGTTATTGGCACCGCACGGCCCGAGACCAAGTTTGGCGACAAGTACGTGGTCATGCACCCAGACGACCCGCGGTACGCAGGGTACACACACGGCCAGACACTCACCTGCGAGTGGATCAACGGGCCGATCACGGCAACTATTATCAAGGATGAGGCGATTGACATGACCTTCGGCACCGGGGTGATGACCATCACCCCCTGGCACAGTATGGTTGACTTTGAAATCGCCGAACGCCACAACCTTGCGCGCGAGCAGATCATTGACGCATACGGCAAGCTACTTCCCATAGCCGGCGAGTTTGCTGGCATGAAGATCGCTGACGCCCGCGACAAGGTGGTCGCAAAACTGCAGGAGAAAGGCCTCGTGGTCAAGGTTGACGACGCATACGCCCACAACATCGCAACCGCAGAGCGCTCCGGGGGTATCATTGAGCCGCAGATCATGGAGCAGTGGTTTGTCGCAGTTGATCGGCCGTTCACGCTCACCCACTCGGCCATACGCGGCATTGCTTCCGGTGCGACGGTGACCTTGAAGGAGCTCATGCGCACGGCGGTCGAGCATGGATCGGTCACCGTGCCGCAAGAGGGCTTCCGCAAGCGGTACTTTCACTGGATCGACAACCTGCATGACTGGTGCATTTCCCGTCAGATATGGTTTGGGCACCGAATCCCCGTGTGGTACAAAAAGTCGAGCGACGGCACGACGACCGATACGTACTGCGGAGTGACTGCCCCGGAAGGGAGTGACTGGGTGCAGGAGGAAGACGTCCTCGACACGTGGTTCAGCTCTGCACTCTGGACCTTTTCGACGCTCGGCTGGCCAGAGGATACCCGCGACCTCGCAACATTCCATCCGACAACCTTCATGTCACCAGCCTATGAGATACTCAACCTCTGGGTATCTCGCATGATCCTCATGAGCGGGTTCCTCCTCGGATCGGCGCCATTCCAAACGGTACTCATCCACGGTGTTGTCCGTGACAAGCAAGGCAGAAAATTCAGCAAATCCCTCGGCAATGGGGTCAATCCACTCGATGTGATATCCCAGTATGGTACCGATGCGCTCCGCATGGGCCTCTTGGTGGGTACCGCGGTTGGGAATGACGTGAGCTTCGATCAGGGCAAGGTGAAGGGCTACAAGAACTTCGCCAACAAACTCTGGAACATTGCACGGTTCGTCCTCACCGCCGCCGACCAGGCCGGCCTCACTGCACCGGAGCTTCACGCGGATGACCGGGCGATCGCCGAAGAGCTCGCGACGCTCGCGCGCGAGGTGACCGACGACCTCGAGGGCTTCCGCCTCCACCTCGCGGCGGAGAAGCTTTATCACTACACGTGGCACCGGTTCGCCGATACGATTCTCGAGGAGAGCAAGCCCTTGCTCCAGAGCGCCGATGCAGAGCGGGTAGCGAGCCGAGCACGCACGCTCTACGAGATGCTCATCATGCAGCTCAAGCTCCTCCACCCCTTTATGCCGTTCGTGACCGAGGAAATCTGGCAGGCCCTCCCCGAGAAGGAGACCGACCTCCTCATGGTGGCGAAGTGGCCCGTGTACGAAGAGGTGAGAGATAAGAGAAAAGAGGAAAGTAAAAAGTAAAAAGAGAAAAGAAGCAGCGCATCACCAATCCGTTCTTTTCTCTTTTTACTTTCCTCTTTTCTCTCACTGTGCACAACACTAGCAGAGCCGCTGTGTGCGACCTGGTACACTAGTACCATGGCGCACGGCCTCACGATTGTGTACGCACTCCTCGGGGGTATCGTGCCCGCACTCCTCTGGCTCTGGTTCTTCCTCCGCGAGGATGCGCGGCACCCGGAGCCGAAGTGGCTCATCCTCGCCGCTTTCCTCTGCGGCATGCTCGCGGTCATCCTTGCGCTCCCTATCGAAATGCTCCTCAAGTGCGTTGCGGTGGGGAGCTGGCCTGTGGGAGGAGCGCTCCTCCACCCCATCGACACCCTTGAGTACTGCCGCACCCTCCCCGACACCAACCCAGTCCTCCTCTGGGCCGCGGCAGAGGAGCTCCTCAAGTACTTCGTCGCGGTGGCGGTCATCCTTTGGCGCCGCGCGGTAGATGAGCCGATAGATGCGATGGTCTACCTCCTCACCGTCGCACTCGGCTTCGCAGCGCTCGAAACCGGCCTCTTCCTCATGGGGCCGCTCGGCAAGGGCGACATCACGGGTGGCATCCTGACCGGCAATCTCCGCTTCATGGGCGCGGCACTTCTCCACACACTCGCGAGCGCCACGGTCGGCTTTTCACTCGCCGCCTCGTTCTACCGGGGCGCAGTGGTACAGTTCTTCTCGCTATGCACAGGACTTATCCTCGCCATTCTGTTGCATGCCCTGTTCAACCACCATATAATTGCTTCTAGTGGCGAACAGACGGCGATCGTCTTCTTCGCGGTCTGGCTCGGCATCATTGCACTTTTCGCACTCTTTGAGCGAGCAAAGGTGATTATTGGCCCCCACACATAACACGCATATGCCCAAACCAAAGCAGTCGTTCTTCCAGCGCCTTACTGGAGCAGTCAACGTAGACGATGGATACGACGACGGGTACGAGGACGAGGCACCCGCTCCGCGCCAGCGTGAGCAGCGCGAGCAGCAGCCGTCCTACAACGGTAGGCGCGCCGCTGCCCCACAGCCTGCCCCGCGCGAGGAGCAGGAAGATCGCTGGGCCGAGGACGACGCTGTGGAGGGCCAACTCACCGTGGATGTTTTCCAGACGCCCGATGAGATCGTGATACGGAGCATCGTCGCAGGAGTGAAGCCCGACGACCTCGACGTCGCTATCTCGCGCGACATGGTGACGATTCGCGGCAACCGCGAGGAGCACAAGGAGGTCTCTGACGACAACTACTTCCACAAGGAGCTCTACTGGGGCGCGTTCTCGCGCACCGTCCTCCTCCCCGCTGAGGTCGAGGTCGAGATGGCACAAGCTTCCGAGAAGTATGGCCTCCTTACCATCCGCCTTCCCAAGATAGACAAAGAAAAGCAGACGAAGCTCAAGGTCAAGTCGAACTAGCGACCACATCGCCCGCGCTCTGCACCCCGTACACGTATCCCTGTATACGGGCGTATGCAGAGAGATACCACCATACCGCCCTCTTGGGCGGTATGGTGGTATGGTGCTGGGGGGCGGGCTCGAACCGCCGACCACTCGCTCTTCAGGCGAATGCTCTACCAACTGAGCTACCCCAGCAAAATTGCCTTTGGTGCTTCTTTCTGGATGATTCTACCCTGTATCGTGCCGTGGAGCAACCCGACCGCACTTACCCGCGCACCTACTCACTCCGCCCACGAAGCATGGTTGAGAGTGCAGCAGCAGGTATCTCTTTGAGGTCACCGATACCCTGCTGGAGCTGCTCGTACGTCTTCCGTGCGTCGTTGACGTAGTCCTCGAGGTAGTACCGGTACACAAAGAGCGGCACGCCGATCATCACCGCGTAGAAGAGGATGGTGCCGAGCACCTGGAGCTGCCCCGCGCGCCGTATCTTGCGGAGGAGCTTGTAGTTCTCCTGCGTGAGGCGCAGGTTCTCCCGCACCATCTCCCCGAGCTGCTCCTGATCCATCATCAGATGGTATTAAACCACGAGATACGCGCCACCGTACAGGCCGGCTACCCACACTCCACCGCGCAAGGTCTAGCCACCTACCGCATGCCCTCACGTGCCGCACTGGGGTATACTTGCGGTATGGGCCCCTCAAGCAACGAGACGCGAGAAGCCGGGTACATAGGACTCATTGTACTTTTACTTGCGGCTGCCGTTACCGTAACGCTCTTTATCCGCGTGTACATCACACCGCGCACCACCACCTCCGCACCACGCGACGACCTCGAAACCGAAGTCACCGGTACAACGAGTGCCCGCACCGAGCTTGAGCGGTACCGTGCGGATATCGACGCCGCGCTGAGCGTGCAGGGCGTGGTGCAAGCGCACCAGGAAGCGGAACAAACTGCGCAACCGTGACGACGCACCAGATGCCCGTACAGCGAGGAAGCTGCACGACGACGGGCACAGAGCGCGGGAGGGTGGTGCGTAGGGTGCAGAGGAGCATATGGACATCATCTCTCACGGACTCTATGGCGGCATAGCGTTTGGCAGGGGAAGCAAGCGAGACTACCTGCTCGCCTTCCTCTTCGGGATTGCTCCCGATCTGCTCTCGTTTGGCGTATTCTTCGTGCTAGCGGCATTCGGCATCGGCGGTGGGCTGCCGCACCGCGACTGGCAGGGGCCACCCGCCGCTTCGGACATCCCCGCGTACGTTACAACGCTCTACCACTACACTCACAGCCTGGTGATCTTTGCGTTCGTATTCCTGCTCGTATGGGTGGCGCGGGGCAAGCCATGGAAGGCTCTCGGAGCATGGGGGCTCCACATCCTCGTGGACATCCCGACGCACAGCAGCGCATTCTTCCCGACGCCGTTCCTCTGGCCGCTCTCACCCCTTACGGTGAGTGGGGTAAGCTGGGGTACGTGGTGGATTTTCATACCGAACTGGCTCCTCATCGCAACACTCTACGGAGTGTGGTGGCACAGGCGATGCCGACAGGGACCGGCCGCACACCGCTCGGATGGGTATCCGCCTCCCCTGTAGCGTGCTGTTTCAGACCGGGGTGCTGCGACAGGACCTGCCTCAATCCAAGAGCCACAAGGACATGAGTATCAAGACATTCGCCAAATATCTCCTCAGGCACGGCACGCTCACCGGGCAGCGCGAGGTGCTCTCACGCATCAAGATGCAGGATGTTGCTCAAGGACAAGGCGCTTGCGATTGAACAATGATCAGGATCGGGGACGTCTCTGGAAAATATTGAGGGGCGTATAGATATATGTGATCTCAGCGTCGGATGCCATATTGATATACCCGAAGCGCATACTGAAAGCCACATCCTTCTGTGGTTTTTTCTTTCTCTGCAAACTCGCGAAGGAGTGCGGACCGATGATTGACCCGTGCAGATCAGCGGCAAGACGCATGCCGTCCATGGCAAATGGATGGTTGGCCATTAGGTTAGGGTTAAGCGGCAGATTATGAATGAAGAAATCCACAAACAGCCGAGTGTTATCATTGAAATCTTTGTCTTTAAACGGTGATATCATCATCGCCTCGTGCCAGGTCTTCACCTTGCCTGGAGGAACTAAGTCCTTGGCCTTGCTCGCAGCAAGACCGGTTATGGTGAAGTAGTGTAGGTAGCCCGAACGGTCGTTATCTACCAAATCCCATAGCGTGGTAGCATCGAAGAAAATATGCTCGTGCCTGCCGGATATGTGAAGTCTAAAATCTGAAGGAATGGCGATATGGTCGTATCCCTTCAACATTTCAACTGCTACATTCGGCCGCAACAGATGGACTTCATTTTCTAGGGCAATGAGCGGAAACGTATTCGTTATCTCTATACCGAGCATCTTGGGACCAGGAAATACCTGATCGCGCAAGAACGCCATCATGCCATTTTTCACATGCAATCATTTAACCACATAGTGATGGAAAACGGCAGGTTCGATTCTCGGAGGGGTACTCCATTTTGAGAGCTGAAAAAACAGCTCAAATTATGAGGTCTCCGCATCGGCCTTGATCGTTGTGTAGAAATACTGACCTTTGCGCGAACCTTCTTTGAAGGACGATGAACATGCCATGGTATGCTCACGCGCCGATCACGTGGTGATGCGAACGCGAAGCGTACGCTCGACGCCAGTACTCCCGCCTCGGGTCGCTCCAGCCTCACTCCGGTACGCTCGCTCTTACGGTGTGCGCGCACGCGCACACCCCGAGAGGGCACTCTGATAGAAAAGAGGGAGCTGCTCTCATGTTTGAGGAGCAAAATATTAGGGATGTTCCATTTATTTCTGTGTATCACATGAGCCATTGCACGTCACCGAACGTTTGAGTCGAAGAAATGCGGTGGCGCGGAGAAGTAGCGACTCTGGTGTCCGGGCGGTACGCGTCGCTTTGCGCACCAACTTGCCTGACGACTCCATGGCGTTGGTGGTGGTCGGTAGACTAAAGTCGGGATACGTGAGATATGCACGAAAGTCATCTTCGCGAAGCAAGAGTTCTTTCACATGTTTGCGTACATATGCGGGGCACGAAGGGTCGTTGGCGTACTGTTTAAGCAAAGTTCGCGCATGACGATAGTTCTTCGAATCGTCGGACAGAATGACACGCGCAGCTTCAAGCACGCGTTCGCGTATCGCACTGCCTCTTGTGCGGTATCGGCGCATACCCTTGCCGCGCACCAGAGACGCAAGGAGGTGAAAGTGACACCGTTGGTATACCCATCCGTTACGTGCAGCCAGTTCAGGAAATCAGGGCAAACCATCGGAAACAAGCGCTCGAATCTGCTTCCTAACCGCTTTTGGCAGGGCATCGAAGATGTTGCTCCACACACTAAGGCGCTCTCGACCTTTGACAAGCACTGGATCAAGGAAATACATGTGGCGAGACCGTACGGGCTTCACTGCCATGAGGTACAACACCCACTCTCTTCGCTCAAACGTGAAGTACACACCATCGACAACAAGTGCGTACGGACCGGGTGGAAGACGTGTTGGAGGTTCGGCAACGAACGATTTGAGTGCGTGTTCAAAGCGTCTCGCAATACCACTTCGCCTCAGTGTGCCAAAGTGCGAACCCTCATCACAGATCGTGTGACCATCAAGGAGAACGCGTTTCAAAGTGCTCGTGCCGCACGTTTCGGCTTAGGTCCACGTCGCTTCTTTCTAATACTCCAGGTGCGCTTGCAATGAGTACATTGTCTTCTCCGCTGGCCGAAACGTCGCACCAAAGCGTTGCAGCAGGGAGATTTCGCGTGTCGAGGTGCCATACACGGCAACTGTGCACGAAATCAAACAAAAAAGCCCGTGGCTAAAACTTAGCATGACTCTATGTATCAACAGAAATTAGTGGAACATCCCAAATATTACTATCAAATAAAGTTTTGCGTGTCGGCATCAAAAATTGACATCAAGAGACTTTCATAGTTAAATACTTGCCGCGTATTGACCAACACTATCTAGGTGTATATTCTACACCTAGATAGTGTTGGATATACACCAATAAGATAGCTCTTTGAAAGCTGCAAATACTATCCCTTTCCCAACCAACGGCCATAGGCCATAGAAGGAGAACCATCATGTTCATCAAACTGTTTCAGAAGGCCGGAGCCACTGGCCACGTCTTCTTCCTGAAGAATGGCCGTTCCAAGGATATGGGGCTTGCCTACAGCGGTTTCATCGGTCCGAAGACAACCATCGCCGTGGTTCCTACGACGCCGCAGATTCTGCCCTTCGCAATCGACGCCCAGACCAAGGACAAGCAGAATGTCGTGGTGCAAGGAAGTCTCACCGTTACCCTCATCCCACAGACAGCCGTCTCCAAGTTCGACTTCACGGTCGACCCCAAGAACGGCGGCTATCTCGGCAATTGGGTCCAAGTGCTCAACGCCAAGGTCGTCGAACGCGTTGTGCGTGCTGTGCTCGACAAGGTGAAAGATCTCGACGTCGAAGAAGCTACTCGTTCCCAGAAGCTGGTCGAGGATGCGGTGACCGCCGCACTCGGCAGCAATACCTTCCAGGACGACGGCATCACCATCGGCTCCTGCTCGATCCCCAAGATCGAGCCGGCCGACGAAGAAGTCGAAGGTGCAATCGGTGCGAATGAGCGTCAAACGATGCTCACCAATGCCGACAAGGCGCTACACGATCGTCGGTTGAGAGCTGCCGTGAACGAACGTGCCGTCAAGGAATACGAGGCTGGAACCAAACTCGAGCTTGAGAAGAGGCAGGGCATCCTGCTCGACGAGCAGGCGAAGAACAAGGAGAAGGAAGCCAACGCTGACGCGAAGGCAACCGAAATCCGCCTCGCTCCGCTGAAAGATGTCGAAGGCGGCAAGTTGCTCGGCGCAGCCATAATGGATGCGGCGAAGACCGGCCGGCTCGGAAGTTTGGCGATCACCTCTGAATTTCTGGCCGCTGTCGGTCAGAAGTAAGGAGGGCGTCATGGACCGAGTGGTTATTGTCCACAAGCCCTCTCGGCTTGAAGAGCTTGTGCTCCAGCACCTCACCGAGGGTGCAGCGCAGTTCGTACTCGAGTCGAAGGGGCAGTCGATCGAGTCGTACAAGGAGGAAGACGCTACCTATAAGGCGGCTCTCTCCGAAGTACGGCGCCAGATCCCGAATGACCTGCCCGTCACGTCAGTCAGTCGTGAAGATCTGTCGAACTTTCTGTTTCGGGACAAAGACCTCATTGTGGTCTGCGGTCCGGACGGACTGTTCGCGAACCTCGCGAAGTACATCGACAACCAGCCGATGCTCACGGTCAATCCTGATCCCAAAACTGTCGCCGGGGTACTCATGCTTTTCCCACCCAATGCGGTGGGAGAAGTTGTTGCCCAAGCACAAGAAGGGAAACATCGGCTCGAAAGCCTTCCGTTTGTGAAGGCGTCGATTGACAACGACCGTGTGGTTTGGGGAATCAACGACATCTTTATCGGGCGCAAAGATCATGTCTCTGCTCGGTATGAGATCTCGTTTGGCGACCAGGAGGAACGCCAGTCCTCGAGCGGCATCATTGTCTCGACAGGTGTGGGCTCCACCGGCTGGATGCGTTCGGTAGCTGCAATGGTTTCAGGTTTGACCCGCGAAGGAATGACTCACAAGCTGTCGCTGTTGCCTAATACGACGAGTAATGAACTCGTGTTTGTTGTAAGGGAACCATTCCCTTCGCCGAATACGGGAACGAGTCTCGTGACTGGGCGTGTGGTGCCAGGCCGACCACTCACTGTCAGTTCGGAAATGCCGGACGGAGGATACATATTCTCCGACGGCGTCGTCGAAAAAGCAGTCGAGTGGAATGCGGGAAGCAGGGTCGTGGTCTCCGTGGGTGATCGGTATGTGCAGCGGATCATTCGATGAAACTCGAGCAGGGGGTGGTGAGAATCGCCCCCTGTTTTTCTTTTTAAAGTGTTAAAATTACACTCAAATACTTAAACCATGAAAGAAGACGAATTTAGAAAAATAGTAAAAGAATTAGAGTGTGCAAGTACTTTTGTGTAAATGGCTGTTGATAAACATGTCGTCGTCCGT
>CAZMPG010000006.1:0-40011 GCA_964568345.1 uncultured Candidatus Saccharibacteria bacterium
TAACCATAGCCGTACTATACCAAAATCAGGCCCCGAAAAGTTTCTTTAGCCCAAAGATTCAGTCTTCAAATATCTCTTTACAAAATAGTATTTTTAGTGCATTATTTTATCGGCACAACTTAATAAGGAGGGTATGCCATGCATCCTGAAGATAGAATGGTCCTTATTGAAGGACTTGACCTTGCTGGCAAGACCACTCTTTGTGAGGGACTTGTTCAGAAACTAGAAGCGATCGGTCTGATAGTCGTTCTCTCAAAAAACAATTTACTGGGACAAAACGCGGTTGGCAAGCGTGCAAAAGAGTATGCACTAGGCACACCTGTCACTAACCTCGAAACGGGAGCTTTGTTTCTCGCATCACATTTCTATGATACTACGTTGTTTCAGATACCTCCCGAGGGTGTGGTTCACCTTCAGGATAGTTCTTGGCTTCGTACCGTTTCGCATCACTCGATGCATGGAACACCCGTTGTCCCAGAATTAGCGGAGGCTTTGTTTGACGCTCATCCAAAGTTTGGAACTGTCATCTATCTCACTGCAAATATTGAGGTGCGGAAACAGCGAGTTATAGAGCGTGAGGCGAGGCGTCCTGGGACAAATACTCCTGGTGACTATATGTCTCATACAGATCCGGACTTCGTCATTAGACACGATCGGAAACTCCTCGATATCACCTACGGGTTTTATCCAGACGTATGTGTAATAGACACCTCAAGTATGTCAGACAAGGAAACGATCGAAGCAGGTTGGAAAATGATAGCATCAAAATTTTAACAAAAGGCGACGGAGGTCGCCTTTTTGCCATTTATACGATATTGATACCAACTTTCAAGTTTGAACTCTGATATACTCGCTCCTGAGCAGGTCCTGCGCATGGTAGAAGTCTTGCTCCATGAATACAAGACGAACCACGACGCAAATGTATTCGCAAAGATTGCATACTTTCACTTGCAATTTGAAACTATGCATCCGTTTTGTGATGGTAACGGTCGCATCGGACGTACGCTCATCAACATGCAGTTGCAGGAGTTTGGCTATCCAAATATCATTATTCGCGACAAAGAAAAGAGTACCTATTACAAAACATTCCCGCATTTTAGAGACACGAAATCGACCAAACCAATGGAGAAGATACTATATCTCACACTTTCAGAAAGTTTACACAAGCGCATAGCATACTTAGAGGGTAAAGAAATCATTACCCTCGCGGAACATGCCAAGAGAGGTTCTCAATCGCTTGCCGGTCTTATTAATGCGGGTCGACGACAGACCATTCCCGCCTTTCGAGAAAAAGGCGTATGGAAGATTGGCATATAACACAGTTCACGTACGCACGACATCCACAACATCGTCAAAAGCATCCAGAGCATCGTGCGCAAGGATGCGGGTGGATGGCGATGTGCAGCGTCTCTCACAGCTCGTGTGGATTCTCTCAGTGCCGTTTGGTAGTATGAAGTGGGTGGAGACCACGGTTACCCACTGTGGATTCGAACAAACACAGCGAGGGGTAGGGAGACTGAAGAAATAGTGCCTGTCCCCAATACCCAATACCAAAAGGGGCGTTTGCGTAGGTCCTATACTGGTGCACATGCCAAATATTTTTCTTACGAGCATTGCCACTCTAATGGCGATCGCTGCCGGATACTTCTCCGGTGTCGGATTTGCGTGTACGTTTTTGGAACAACTGCTTGTTGGGGTGATTACATTGGCGGTTTACCTGCTGGCTGCGCGACGCGGTGTTGAGCCTTTCTCGCTGGTCGTGGGAGCAAGTGTCACCCTGTCGGCGTCACTCGGGTGTGCGTTCTACAACGTGAGCTTGGCGAGTGGACCGCTCACCACATCGTTTGCACTTGCCCCCTACAGCATACTTACTCTGACACTCGCGGCGACGCTCGGTATCTGGTACTTGTATGAACACCTGCCATCCCAGCAACGGTATAGCGGTATTTTGCTCGGCCTCTTCATCCTCAACTGGTGTATTCTCGCGTTCAATGTCCGGTTCTTTGACGATTGGAAAATGGAGAACTGGTTGACTGTGCCGTTTGTGGTACTCATGTATGCGACCCATCGCATGTTTCGCTTATCGAATATTTCCTATGCGCTCATGTTCGTGTATATCATGCTCCATATCTATGGGTCGCATTACACGTACGCCGAGGTTCCATTTGGGTACTGGATGCAGGATGTGTTTACCATGACCCGCAACCACTACGACCGGATCGTGCATTTCAGTTTTGGCTTTCTCCTTGCCTACCCGATACGAGAACTGGTCGTCCGCGTCAGTAACACCCGAGGTGTGTGGGGGTTCTGGTTCCCAGTTGAGTTCGTGTTGGCATTCTCCTGTGTGTATGAATTGCTCGAGTGGTGGGTCGCTGTCATGTTTGGTGGTGATCTGGGTATTGCGTATCTTGGTACACAGGGCGATGTGTGGGACGCTCAGAAAGACATGTTCCTTGCTGGCCTGGGTTCTGTCATTGCGATGCTTCTGACAGTTTGTATTGTGTGGTACTACCGCCGAGGCGACTTCCTCTATGAGTTGCGCGAGAGTCTTCGGGTGAAGCAGCGTGCTGTGCTTGGTGAAGAGGCGCTCAGTACGATACGCGCAGTAACCAGAAAATCATAGTCCCCGCACAACAAATTCACGTAACTCCCCAATCCCTAGGAAACCCGTCCCGCCAGCGCCCGTCTCGTCGAGATGCACCCCCAGTATCAAGTTACATTGATCCCCCCACCCAATACAAAGAGGTTGCACTATTCATCCGTCGGGTGTTTTGTATTACGTGGGTGGGGGAAGACTAACGGTGGTGGATAGTTCGAACAGTGGTGGATAGTTCGAAACGGCAAGTGTCGCCCGTACGTTTAAAAGTAATCACACAAACACTATGTACAAAGTCACCCATTTTGAGTTTCCGTGGGACGATAAGGAGCGCGCGCAGGCGTTCTACCAGGAGGTATTTGGCTGGAAGCCATTCGAGTGGGAGCAGTTTGGCTACACGAGCTGGCAAACGGGCCCGGTGGATGAGAAGATGCAGCCCACAGAGCCAGGCTTCATCAACGGGGGGAGCAGCAAGCGTGACCCGAGCATGCCGCACCCGATGTTCTACCTTGCGGTGGACGACATTGACGGCGTGCTCGCGCAGGTCGTCGCCCACGGAGGTTCGGTCGTTCGGGGCAAGACGCCGCTCGGCGCGCAGGGCGAGTGGGGCTTTCTCGCGTGGTTCAAGGACTCCGAGGGGAATGTACTCGGCTTGTCGCAGTACACAAGTCCGGAGTAGCGAGCAGCGTATCGCGCCTACACCTGGAGGATGCCGGACTTCCTCCATACATACCATCCTCACCACAACCCCTCCTCGAGAGGGCTGCGGTGCTCCGGTAGGTGCGATACGGCACTTGAACAATGTGGCAGAGAGGAGTACAACAGAAAGCGGAATACTTAAATACTTGGAAAAAATGGGGTATATATGGCCGACTGGTGGGCATTGCCGGGGATTGAGCTTGGCTTTGTTATGGGCCTTAGCAAGCCATACGGAGACTGGCTGATGCAGCTTGCGGACGCGCGCACGGAGTTCCCGGAGATTCCTCTGGTGAGGGTTTCGGGTGCGCAGCAGCCTGCGCTCCTGCGTTTTTCCTGCACGGTACCCGAGCGCGGCGCTCCGGGGGAGCTCTTCGATAGCATGATTGAAGAGTTTTCCGACATTGCTCCCCTCCTCGGGCCACTCGAACCTGGCAGTATTGTCTACGAAAGGTCTAACGATGGTGTTGTGCTCTCTCTGTGTGTTACGGATCAGTTCTTGTGGTACGACCGTGCGGTGTGGCGCACGCTGCTGTCGTACACGTCACAGGTGACCCGCTACATGCCCGGGCTCTACCTTGGTACGGGTCTTCGTTCAGAGTTCTACGTGCATGCCATGCCCGACTACCCGGAAGAAGAGCACCTCTACCCTGCGTGGCTCGGGTTCGCCGTCTTGATAGGCGGTGCGTGGTACCTCCTGAAGCGGATGCAGGTCGGGCAGGCGAGGGTTTCCTGTTTTCCCACGTGGCGGCGCTTTCTTAGGGTGAGTGATCGGGCACACGCACGGATATGAGCATACAAAGCGGCGGATATTCCGCCGCTTGCGTTTTATACCGACCTCACGCACACTTGAGGGTGCGAGGACGTGTTCCCCGTGATATTCCTCGTCCCACTATCTGTCTGTTGTCCTTCGTCTCGCATGCGCTTCCTCATCGTCACCCCGCTTCTCCCGCCTGAACCAGGTGGTCCCAGCTACTACGCGGTCGGGCTCCGCGGTGCGTTCGAGCGGGCAGGGCATACGGCAAGCATCCTCGCATTTCGTGAGGTGCGTCGGTACGTAAGCGGGGTGCGGCACCTCCTCTTCCTCTACAAGGCGCTCTGGGCGGCACGGCACGTCGACACGCTCATCATCCTCGACACGGTATCGGTCGCACTACCCGCAGTACTCGCTGGCTGGGTGCTCGGGAAGCGCACGGTGCTGCGGACCGGCGGCGACTTCGTGTGGGAGCGCTACGTCGAGCGCACAGGCGAGCTCGTGCGCCTCTCTGCGTTCTACCAAGCCCCCCGCAGCCTCTCGTGGAAGGAGCGGCTGCTCGTGGTACTCCAGCGGCATATCGTGTTTCGGCTCGTCACCACGATCGTGTACTCAAGCCGCTGGCAGCGCGATGCGTGGCGTGTGCCGTACCACATACCTGATAGCAAGACCGCGGTTATCGAGAACACGTACCCCGAGAAGACGAATGACGCGGTGGGTGGCGGGGCATACCTCTGTGCCTGGCGACCGACAGGATTCAAAAACATTCCGACGCTCGAACGTGCGTATGCGCTCGCGCGGGAGCGAGATCCGCGGGTAACACTCGACCTCCTCAAAGGGGTGCCCCGTGAGGAGGTCCAGGGGCGGATGCGCATCGCTCGGGCCCTCGTCATCCCCTCACTCTCCGAAGTGAGCCCAAACCTTGCGATGGAGGCGCTTGCGATGGGGCTCCCCGTCATCCTCACCGAGGAGTGTGGCACGCGGGAGCGCTTCGGCGACGCGGTGACCTGGGTGAATCCGAACGACCCCGAGTCCATAGCTGTCGCACTCGTTGCCCTCATGGACCCCGAGCAGTATGCGCGTGCGCGGGAGCGGGCGCAGGCATTCGCGTTTACCCGGTCGTACGACGATATCGCGCGAGAGTTTGCTGCGTGCTCAGAAGCGGGCGCGACGACGAGCACCGTGTAATACTATCTTCAGCCGACCATGAGGACAGTAGCGATCAATCTAGCATTTTCCACTTCGCTGCGGCTCGCGGTCGCTATGGTGGCGCTTTCCTGGCGGTTGATTAGCAATGGTGTACTATTTCATCCACATGCGCATACTCTTTCTCGGTCTTGATCGGCAGGTCTTCGTGGAGGGTTCGGAGGCGAGGGAACGCATGCGCCGCTACACGGCGCTCGGCGATGAGGTACACCTCATCATGTTCACGCTCCGTGCGATGAGCCACGTCGAAACGAAGCTCGCCGACAATGTGTTCGTGCACCCGACGCGCTCGCGGAGTCGTGCGTGCTACATTCCTGACGCGGTGCGGCTAGGTAAGACGTTTGGACACATCGACCTCGTGAGCTCCCAGGACCCCTTCGAGTGCGCGATTGCGAGCATCCTGCTTGCGCGGCACCACCAAGCGTCGCTCCAGGTGCAGATGCACATTGACCCGTTCAACCCCTACTTCAAGCGGGAGTCCTTGCTCAACCGCTTCCGGCCGTTCCTCGCGCGGCACACTCTGCCGTACGCGGACTGCATCCGTCCGGTCTCCGAGCGGATCAAGCAGTCTGTGGCGCGCGAGGGGGTGCGGGTGCGACGCACCCCGGTGGTGCTCCCCGTGTACGTTGATGTGACCCGCTTCAAGACCGGTAGCGCAACGGTGGACCTCCACACACGCTACCCGCAGCACCCACACCTCGTCCTCATGGCGGGGAGGCTGGTGCCCCAGAAGGATATACCGACCGCCTTGCGCGCGTTCCAGACCGTCCATACGAAGCTTCCCGACGCAGGCCTTGTCATTGTCGGAGAGGGTCCCGATGCTCAAGCGTTGCACGCGGAGGTGGCTCGCTTGGGGCTCGATGGCTGTGTGCACTTCGAACCATGGCAGAACGACATGCTCTCATACCTAAAGACAGCGGATGTGTTCCTCATGACCTCTACGCACGAAGGCTACCAGCGGGCGCTCGGGGAAGCAGCAGCGGCTGGGGCTCCGGTCGTCACGACCGACACGGGGCCGGTGGGGAGCATCTACCGGGACCGGGACACCGTGCTCGCGTGTCCGGTCGGCGACGCGGCGTGTATTGCAGAACGCGTGACAGAGCTCCTGACGAAGCCTGTCCTCCGGGAGGAGCTTACGCAGCGGGCGCGCGAGGTCTCTGAAACAGCCATTGCACCGAACTACGACGACTACCTCGCCACGTACCGCGCGCAGCTCGAAGCATGTGCTCGGGTTTCGAGGGGCGTATGAGCGAGTGCCCGAAAATCGTCACCCTCGGCGGTGGCACCGGCCAGTTTGCGCTCCTCAGCGGACTCAAGCAGTGTCATGCGGACGTCACCGCGGTCGTCGCCATGTCGGACGATGGGGGCTCGACGGGGGTCCTGCGCGACGAGCTCGGCGTCTTGCCACCCGGCGATGTGCGCCAGTGCCTCGTCGCACTCTCTGAGGCGGACGCGACGCTGCGCGCGCTCTTCACTCACCGGTTCGACCGGGGATCGCTCAAGGGGCACACGTTCGGCAACCTCTTCCTCTCCGCGCTCGAGCACGTCTCCGGCTCGCTCGACCGCGCGATAGCGGAGGCAGGGCACATCCTCAAGATTAGCGGCACCGTGCTGCCGGTGACCCACACGAAGACTCGCCTCACGATGACGCTCGGGAATGGCAAGGTGCTCGAGGGTGAACATGCGATCGCAAGCTACCTCCTCATCTCGAAGTTTGGCGTCGCCTCTATGGCGCTTACGCCAGAGGCCGAGCTCGGGAGCGCGGTGCGTTGTGCGGTCGAGGCGGCAGATCTCATCGTGCTTGGGCCGGGAAGCCTCTACTCCTCGCTCGTGCCGGTCCTCCTCACTCGGGGTTTGCCCGAGGTGCTCGCCCGTGCTCGCGCTCCGAAGGTCTTCGTCGCGAACCTCATGAACACGTACGGCCACACCGACGGCTTCACGTGCAGCCGGTACGTCGAGGAGCTTGAGCGCCTCGCGGGCATGTCCTTCATAGACCGCGTGCTCTACAATACCGTGCCGCCTGCCCCCGAGCTCGTCGCGCGGTACGTCGACGAGGGCGAGCCGGTGTCCTGCGTGAGCACCGCTACCGGCCGCGTGCGGTACGTGGGTGCAGACCTCCTCGCTGATGCGGTTGCGCATCCGGCACCGGGCGATCCCCTCCGGCGCACCCTGATACGCCACGATCCCGACAAGCTCGCGCGGGCCGTGTTGAGTCTCCTGTAGGCGTGCGTGTAACTGGTGCGGCGCGACGGTCGTTTATTTGGTATAGTAACCAGCGTTATGCACACACCTTCACAATCAACCATCGGCTTTATCGGCCAGGGCTTTATCGGCAAACACATGGCCGACGATTTTGAGCGGCGCGGCTACCCGGTGGTGCGCTATGCGCTCGAGGAGCCGTACCGCGAGAACCGCGACCGTATCGCGGGGTGCGACATCGTCTTTATCGCGGTGCCGACACCCACGACCCCCAAGGGCTTCGATGCGAGCGGCCTTCGGGGCGTGCTGCCGCTCGTAGGTAAGGGCAAGGTGGCGGTCATAAAGTCTACGATCCTCCCCGGCACGACCGAGGAGCTGCAGGCGGCGTTTCCGCACTGCGTCGTCCTCCACTCGCCAGAGTTTCTCCGCGAGAAGAGCGCCGCGGAAGACACTGCACACCCAGCGCGTACCATTGTCGGCATTCCGAAGGCGACGAAGCGGTATCGCGATTTCGCAGACATTGTCGTGAGCGTGCTCCCCGCTTCCCCCTACACACGCATCATGTCTGCACGCGAGGCGGAGCTCGTGAAGTACGCGGGGAATACCTTCCTTGCGATGAAGGTAGTGTACATGAATACGATCTACGACATCGCGCAGGGGGTCGGCGCGTCGTACGAGGTGGTGGCGGACGCGATGGTCGCCGACGAACGTATCGGCAAGAGCCACATGCACGTCGTGGATTCGAGCGGGCACCGCGGCGCGAAGAAGGGCAGGGGCGCTGGCGGACACTGCTTCCCAAAGGATCTCGCCGCGCTCCGCACACTCTACGCAGGCCTTCCGGCAGGCGACGGCGAGGGGCTCGCGTTTCTTAAAGCGATCGAGGCAAAGAACAATCGCCTCCTCGTTGACTCCGGGAAAGATCTCGACCTCCTTGAGGGGATCTACGGAAAGGGAAAGATTCGCGGGCGCACGAAAGCACGTGGTGCGTGATGGAGTATGTGGGTATATCCGTACGTATGAAAAGCGTATACGATCGGCATGACGACACTGTGAGAGCGGCCATGCGGGGCAATAGGGCCAACCAGGGATCGTGCGCTGTATCGAAACATTCCCGAGCGTGGTTTGCTTCGTCGTTTCGCTTCGCTCCACTCCTCGCCGTGACGGTGTGCACGATCGGTGTTGGTGACAACGATACACCCAATCAACCGTTGTCATTGCGAGCGGAGCGAAGCAATCCATGGTTGGTACATACCGTCCGTACGGTTGGCTAAAAATGGCGTGAGCTATGAAAATCCTCCTCACCGGCGGCGCAGGGTTCATCGGCAATGCGCTCGCGCTGCGTCTCCTCGCCGACAATCATGAGGTCGTTATCGTGGACTCAGTCAATGACTACTACGACCGCTCGCTCAAGGAGGCGCGGCTTGCGCGTCTTCCGAGCCATGTACCTGTGCACCGTATCGACATCGCTGATCGGGACGCATTCGAGGCAGTATTCCGTGATGCAGGGCCCTTTGACGCGGTCGCGCACCTCGCGGCGCAGGCGGGCGTGCGGTACTCGATCGAAAACCCCTTTGCATACGCGCAGAGTAACTACGTCGGCACGCAGCACGTCTTTGAGCTCGCGAAACGCGCCGGCACGATGCACATTGTCTACGCATCATCGAGCTCGGTGTACGGCAGAAACACGCCGGTGCCCTTTCGCGAGGACGCGCGCGCCGACGAGCCGGTGTCGGTGTACGCCGCGACGAAGCGTGGCTCGGAGCTCCTCGGGTACGCGTATGCCGACCTCTTCGGCATGGATATTACCGCGCTTCGCTTCTTCACCGTGTACGGCCCATGGTCGCGGCCCGACATGGCGCCCCTGAAGTTTACCCACGCTATCGTGCGGGGTGAGCCGATCGACCTCTACAACAAGGGCGACATGGAGCGCGATTTCACGTACATTGACGACATTGTTGACGGCTTCGTGCGGGCGCTCGAGCGTCGCCAAAAAGGGTTCCAGATATTCAACCTCGGCGCGGGCTCGCCGGTCCACCTCAGGTCGTTCGTGCAGACGCTCGAGGGAGCACTTGGCCGTACGGCGCTTCTGCACGAGCTTCCGATGCAGGCGGGCGACGTGCCGCGCACGTTTGCGGACATCACGAAAGCGCGGGAGCTCCTCGGCTTTGCGCCGCGGGTGCAGGTCGCAGACGGCGTGCGGCAGTTTGTCGCGTGGTATCGGGAGTATTACGGAGAGAATAGTGCAAGGTAAAAAGAGGAAAGAGAAAAGACAAGAGAGGAAAGGGGAAGGAGCAAAGAACTAGAGAATAGGGAAAAGAGAAACGTAGAAAGAGTCCAGAGAATGAGCGACGCGATTGTCTCGTTCTTTTTTCTTTTCACTTCGCACTTTTCTCCCACCACTTGACCAATAGAGCCAAAGTGGCTATTGTGGCTATATGACCAAAACACTCAACAAAGACATGACCACGTTTGCGGCGAGCGATGCGAAAAATAAGTTCGGCAGCCTGCTCGACGCCGCGCAGCGCCGGCCCATTACCATTGAGAAGAAGGGCCGCCCTGTTGCGGTACTTCTCTCCATGGAGGACTACGAACGCTTCGAGGCGCTCGATGATGCGTACTGGGTGCGCCGCGCGCAGCAAGCAATGAAAGAAGGGTCGATCGGCGTAAAGCGCAGCAAAGCCTTGCACGAGTCGTTACTCCATGCTTGAGATTGAGTACCTGAAGGAGGCAGATCGGACGCTGCGTGCCCTGCCACGCAAGCGTGCGGGGCAGCTCGTCCGTCGTATTGAGCCACTTCGCACGGAACCGTTTGCCCCTGATACAAAAGCGCTCAAGGGAGTGCCCGATTTCTTCCGGGCAGATAGTGGCGAGTACCGCATTGTCTATACGGTAGCCGGTGGTACGCTCTTCGTCATACTCATTGGCAAGCGAAATGACAGCGACGTGTACCGAAAGCTCGGACGCACATCCTGCTAGCTCTATGCGGCTCCTCATCCTCACACAAGTCGTTGACCACGCCGACCCGATTCTTGGCTTCTTTCACGAGTGGATCACAGAGCTTGCTGCGCGCTGTGAGCGCGTGACGGTCATTTGCCTCCGCGAAGGCGTGCACGACCTCCCTAAAAACGTGCGGGTCCTCTCGCTCGGGAAGGAAAAGCGTACACCCAGTCGTCCCAACGTTGTCCGTACATCACGCGTTCGTTCTCTTTTCTCTTTTCTCTTTTCCCTTTTCTCTCGATCCCTCTTTTCTCTTTCCTCCCGTGCGCGTTACGTATACCGCTTCTACCGCTACGCCTGGCGCGAACGGAAGAACTACGATGCGGTGTTCGTGCACATGAACCAGGAGTACGTGCTTGCTGCAGGGCTGCTCTGGCGCCTCATGGGGAAGCGGGTCATTCTCTGGCGCAACCACTACGCCGGTTCATTTCTCACGGGTATCGCCGCGCACCTCGCGCACCGCGTGTGCTTCACCTCCGCGCACTCCTACACCGCACGGTATCATAACGCCGTACGCATGCCGGTCGGCATCCCTGACCATCTCTTCTTTGCGGGGGGCGTGGCTCGTGCCCCACACTCCATCCTCTCGCTTGGCCGCATCACGCCGTCGAAAAAGATCGAGCAGCTCATCGAGGCGCTCGCGCTTCTCGCGGCGCGTGGCGTACCCTTCTCGGCAACCATCGCAGGGGGCACGCAGCCCGAGCACGAAGCGTACCGAGAAGGGCTCGTCGCGCAGGCTGCGCGGGCCGGTATCGCGGACCGGGTGCTATTCCTCCCGGGCGTGTCGTACGAGCAGACCCGCGAGCTATACGCCTCCCACGAGGTCTTTGTAAACATGAGCAGGAGCGGCATGCTCGACAAGACGATCTTTGAGGCGATGCTCTGCGAGACGCTCGTCACGACCTGCAACAGGGACCTGCGTACCGAGATTGATGAACGGTACTGTTTTTCGGAAGATAGTCCCGCCGATATTGCGCGGGTACTTGGTGACCTGCTTAAACTTCCTGCGCCGGACCGACAGCGTGCCGGCCAGGAGCTTCGTTCGTATGTGTTTGCACATCACTCGCTTGCGCACCTTGCTGATCGGCTTATCGAAGACCTGGGGTTCAGAACCACGCCGCATGGTCTGTGTGCAACACTCTGGTACTCAATGCCATGCATGTTGGAAAATCGGTGGGTACGATTTATCGTGTCGGGCGCATGTGCTGCGGCTATTGGGTTAGTCACCTTACACATACTTGTCGAATGGTTTGGTATGTGGTACGTACTTGCGTCCGCGTTAGCATTTTTCTTCGTACTCATCACGAATTTCTTCATACAACGGCACTGGACGTTTAAGAGCTCTATGTTCGGGGCTCGTAGACAATTTATGCTGTTCGTTGTACTCTCCGGTCTCAATCTGGTAGGTAACAGTGTTGGTATGTACGTGCTCGTTGAGTACGTAGCCCTCCACCAGCTTGTGGCACAAGCAGTGCTCATGGTGGCGCTTGCGGTGGTAAACTATAGTGTGTACGGCAGATACGTCTTTACGGCAACATCAAGACCATGACCCTCTCCATCATCCTCCCCATCTACAACGAAGCCGAGAGTCTCGAGGAGCTTCTTGGTGAGCTTGCCGGGGTGCTCGACACGCTTCCCCGTGCGTGGGAGGTGGTCGCGGTGAACGATGGATCTCGAGATGCAAGCTTTGCGACACTCAAGAGGATCGCGGCACGGGAGCCGCGCATCAAGGTGGTGCACTTCCACGTCAACGCGGGCCAGACCGCCGCACTGCGTGCAGGCATTGACCATGCGTCGGGCGACATCCTCATCCCCATGGACAGCGACCTCGAGAACGATCCAGCCGACATTCCCCGCCTCCTCGCGAAGCTCGACGAGGGCTACGACGTCGTCTCCGGCTGGAGGCAGGGCAGGTGGGAGGGGCGCTTCCTCACCCGCAAGCTCCCGTCGCTCCTCGCGAATACGCTCATTTCCCGCATCACGAATATCCCCCTCCACGACTACGGTTGCACGCTCAAGGCGTACCGGGCAGACGTCATCAAAGACACGATGCTCTACGGCGAGATGCACCGCTTCATACCGGCATACGCCTCGTGGCGCGGGGCACGGGTCGCTGAAATAGTCGTCAACCATCGCCCGCGCAAGTTTGGGAAGAGCAACTACGGCATCTCCCGCACGTTCCGCGTGCTGCTCGACCTCCTCCTCATCCGCTTCCTCCACCGCTACATGAATAGGCCCATCCACTTTTTCGGTATGGTGGGCTTTGCGTCGCTCGGGCTCGGGGTGCTCGCGGGTACCGTCGCCGTGGGGCTGCGCTTTGTATCCCACACGAGCCTCATCTCAACACCGCTTCCCACGCTCGCCGCGCTCCTCATCATCGTTGGCGTGCAGTTTATTGGCATGGGTATTCTCGCGGAGATCCTCATGCGCATCTACTACGAAGCACAGAAGAAAACACCGTACTCGGTGCGGGAGACGATCAATCTGTGATTCCATGGGCGGTGGTCGTATTTAGCGGAATTCCGGCACCCTACTGGCCGATTTTGTAAAAAATCCGCCACTTCCTGGGCCTTCACCAGGAAGGAGTGCGCGATATGTCGACCACGGTTCCGCGTATGGCATCACGGGCTTTTGTGGGTGGATATGGTACGATTTCAAATGCCATGAAGACGTACGCGTTTATAGATGCGGCAAACCTTTTTTATGGTGGCGAGAAGAGTCTTGGCTGGAAGATAGATTATAAAAAACTTCTCCTGTATTTACAGGAGAAACACATGTCTGAGCGGGTGTTTTACTTTGGGGGAGTTGAGACGCACGGGTTTGTCTATGACTACCAAAGTGACCATACTGTTCCACTCGCCGCACTTGAACAGTACCTGGTCGATCTTGTGTCCCGCAGTCCGGGGAAGCTAAATGAAGCGGACCTTGCGCTCATCGGTCGGCATTTGCAGCGCGTTCGTTTTTATAGAAAACTGGAAGCGTTTGGATACGAGCTCGTGCTGAAACCAGTCAAGACGTATCGCCAGGAAGATGGCACAACACGAAGAAAGGCAAATTGTGACGTGGATCTCGCGTTTTACCTTATGCGAGAATACGAGCAGTGTGATTGTGTACTCATTCTTTCCGGCGATGGAGATTTCTTGCCGGTTTTGCGGCATGTGCGTAGTCTGGGCAAGACGGTACGCATACTTGCTCGTGGGAATAGGGCGGCGAAGGAAATACGGCAATTTGCGGGCGACAAGTTTCTCGACTTTACCCGATTGGAGAATAGGTTGCGATATGAAGGTGCATAAAAAAAGACGGCACCTGCGAAAGATGCCGTCCACGTTTAGTGGCTTGAGTATAGTGGAAATGCAGCCATTGTCAAGCAACGTGCCCGTAATCCCTCACACCCTCCGCATGCATTTCAAGGTAGCCGTCTTTGCGAGGAGACGACCGGCGGGAGGCGACGAAGCAATCCATGGCTCGTGTCCTTCATGCGCCGAGATTCTGGACTGCTTCGCCCGTGGGCTCGCAGTGACATTCGGGGGCTGTGAGGGGTTACCAACGAACGTGGTTTGGGATTGCGTCGCCCCGCCTGTGGCGGGGAGTACTCAGCAGCAGGCAGAACTCGCAAGGCCTCTCCAGAAGGCGTGTGTGGAGGGCGCGAAATTAATTTGTAGTGCGTAATGCGATATGTGCGGCATAGCAGGCTTTAGCGGCGAAGGGGACGAGTGGGTGCTTGGGCGGATGAACGACACGCTCACGCACCGCGGGCCTGACGATGCGGGGCTCAAGGTGGTTTCGCGTCGCGGCTCTCCAGGCATGGTGGGCCTCGCACAGCGGCGGCTCGCTATTATCGACCTCTCTCCCGCTGGGCACCAGCCGCTTGCAAACGAAGACGGTACCGTGTGGATATCGTTCAATGGTGAGGTATACAACTACCAGGAGATCCGGCGCTCGCTCACGAGGCAGCACACCTTCCGTGGCCAGAGCGACACCGAGGTGATCGTGCACCTCTACGAAGAGCTTGGCGAAGGGGTGTTCTCGAAGCTCGAGGGTATGTTCGCGATCGCGCTCTACGACACGAAGCGGGACCTCCTCTACCTCGCGCGCGATCGCATGGGCAAGAAGCCGCTCTACTGGAGCGTGCAGGGCGGCACGCTCCTCTTTGGCTCCGAGCTTAAGGCGCTCATGGCACACCCGCGCTTTCAGAAAAAGCTCGACCTCCTCTCGCTCCACAAGTACCTCCTCTACGAGTACGTGCCGACGCCGCACACTATTTTTAAAGATACGCACAAACTCGAGCCGGGCACCTACCTCGCGTGGGACGGCACGCAGGTGCGGCAGGAGCGCTTCTGGAAGCCGACCTTCCTCCCGAAAGCGACCTCGTTTGGTAGTGCGCTCCACGAGCTCGACCGGGAGCTCGCCGCATCGGTCGCGCGGAGGCTCGTCGCCGATGTGCCGGTCGGCATCGCGCTCTCCGGCGGGCTCGACAGCAGTACGATCGCATACTACGCGACGCGTGCGGGCACGAGCACGGTGAAGACCTTTGCGATCGGCTTTGACGAGCCCTCGTTTGACGAGTCCGCGTACGCGCGACAGGTCGCGCAGCACCTCGGCACCGAGCACCACGAGGAGACGCTCCGCGCGGCCGATTGTCTCGCCCTCGTGCCGGAGATAGGCGACCTCCTCGACGAGCCGCTCGCGGATGCGTCGGTCGTGCCGACCTACCTTCTCGCACGCTTTATGCGGCGAGAGGTCACCGTGGCGCTCGGGGGAGATGGGGGCGACGAGCTCTTTGCGGGGTACGACACTTTCCTTGCGGAGCGGTTTGCGTCGCTCTATGGCCGTGTGCCTGCGCCGCTGCGCGCCGCACTGCGACGCCTCGTGCACCGCCTGCCGACCTCGCACGTAAACATGAGCCTCGACTTCAAGCTTAAGAAAGCGACCGAGGACTTCGAGGGTGATCCGCGGTACCGTGCAGAGCGGTGGCTCTCGGCGTTTAGCGATGCTGCGCGCCACGAGCTCGCGCACGCACTACCCGACGGGCTGGAGGGGCGCATGTACGAGGATATCGACCGGTACTACGGCGAGATGGACTCCCACGAACCGTATGATGCGCTCGGGTACCTCTACGAGCGGATGTACCTCATGGACCAGGTGATGGTGAAGGTGGACCGCGCGACGATGGCGCACGCGCTCGAGGCCCGGGCTCCCTTCCTCGACACGCGGGTCGTAGACCTCGCAAATCACCTACCGAGCAGCTGGAAGCTCCACGGCCTTACGCGGAAGTACCTCCTCAAGAAGCTCATGGAGGGAAAGCTGCCCCACAGCATTATCTACCGAAAAAAGAAAGGCTTTGGTATGCCGGTGGGGAGCTGGCTCAGGGGCGACCTCGCGCCGCTTCTCACCGACCTTCTCGGCCCGCGGTCGCTCGCGCGCATGGGCTTTTTCGACCCGGCGTACGTTGCGCGCCTTATGGGCGAGCACCGGCAGGGCACTGCAGATCACCGCAAGAAGCTCTGGACCCTCCTCGTCTTTGCGCTCTGGTGGAGGCGGTGGATGGGGTAGCGGCTGCGCTGGCAGAGACGAAAGCGACCACCAGCCGAGGTTGGTGGTCGAGCGTATGCCCTGGCGAGCTCAGCCCATGATCGCCAGGAGGTATCGGACGCCGGCTATCGCACACATGATGGCGGCGTAGCCAAGTGCCAGCAAGACGACCCCCACCAGATAGAGGAATGTGGTGAAGTTGAGGTCGGCGTCCGGCAACGTGCCGACGGCGTACCGTCCCCCTTGGGGCCATAAAAGAACCGTATTACGCGTGAGAATAGCGTGCGCGTGACCCCATTCCCCAAAGAAGCGAGCCACTCACTGCCGCTCTGGGTAGGGGCGATCGTTGCCGTGTGGTGGTATGTGCCGATTGGCACAGTTCGCACGCTCGCGCTCCTCTTCCTCTGGGCGGGCCTTATCGGCGGCGTGCTGCTCGATATCCCCACCCACAGCGAGGAAAGGTACCGCGAGACCGACTGCACCTTCCTATGGCCGCTTGGTCCGCTGTTTCGGATGTTCGGCGGGTCTGGCGTGATCCGCTGGCCGAACGACCGGTGGGAGTACCGGCTCGGCCACGGCATCTTGCGCCCCCTCAAGGCGTTCGAATGTACCTTCAACTGGTACCTCATCGGATGTTTTGTCGGTACCTTCATTGGTGGTTGGCTAGCTTCGTAGTACAACCACCCTCACCCAAACATACGGCCGCCGTTATCTCGGCGGCCTTTTGGTCCCGCGGTGGTGGGGCTTGTTGTCAGTGGGTGGGGCGAGGCAACGTGCCGCGAGTGTGGTAGCATACGTGCATAGCCAGGGAGACACCTTCGCGCATGCCACGCACCAGACAGCACCACGCCGCGCCAGCAGTGCGCGAAGACGGCATCCTCATCCTCGGCGCCGGTCCGGCGGGTATGGCGTGCGCGATGGAGCTCACCAAAGCGGGGAAGACAGCCACCCTCATCGAACGTGACACCACGGTGGGCGGCCTTGCCCAGACCCTCGTGTTTCAAGAAGGTGACCTCACGTTCCGTACCGACATCGGTCCCCACCGATTCTTTTCGAAGAACAAGTACCTGTACGACTTCATCGAAGGACTCCTCAAGGAGCGCTGGATTCAGGTGCCGCGCACCACGCGTCAGCTTATCGAAGGGAAGTACTACGACTACCCCATCAAGGCGCTCCAGGCGTTCAAGAATATCGGTCTCCTCCGCGCGCTACGCATGGTGCTCTCATACCTGCAGGCGATATACACCTATCGCCTGCGCAAGAAGCCCATCGAAAACTTCGAGGACTACATCGTGGCGAACTTCGGCAAAGCACTCGGTTCGTTCAACATGCTCAACTACACGGAGAAGATCTGGGGCATTCCGTGCACGCAGATCCATGCCGACTGGGCAGCGCAGCGCATCAAGGGGCTGTCGCTTCGCACCGCGCTCATGAACGCACTCTTCAAGAAGAAGAGTGCGCAAGGTCCGAAGACACTCGTAGATACATTTTACTACCCGCAGTTTGGCGCAGGGCTCGTGTACGAGACGATTGCTGAGAAGATTACAGAGGCGGGGAGCACGATCCTCTTTGAGCACGTACCCACAAAGATACACCACACGGCAGGTCGCATCACTGCGGTTGACGTCGTGCACGGAGGTGTGTTGACGACGTACCGTCCAAAGCACCTCGTGAGCAGTATCCCGATCACGCTCTTCCTGTCGGAGCTCGATCCCGCGCCTCCCGAAGAGGTCATGCAAGCAGCGCGGGGGCTCTCGTGGCGGGGGCAGGTGTACCTCTTCATCACGCTCGACCGACCCTCGGTCACCAACGACAACTGGATCTACATCCCCGACAGGGATATCCCCATGGGGCGCCTCTCAGAGATGCGGAACTTCAGCAAGGACATGGCTCCCGAGGGCAAGACATCCCTGTTCGTTGAGTACTTCGTACATGAGGGTGATCGTATCTGGAACCTGTCGGAAGACGAGCTCTTTGAAGTCACCATGCGCGACGTCGAGCGCCTCAAGCTCTTCTCGCGCAGCGAGGTGCGCCACTACTACCGCATCAGGCGGTCGCACGTGTACCCGGTCTACGACCTTGCCTACCCGGAGCGGCTCGCGACGATCAAGGCGTACCTCGATCGGCTTGAGAACCTCTCCTACATCGGGCGGCCCGGCCGCTTCAAGTACAACAACCAGGATCACAGCCTCGAGATGGGCATTGCTGCGGCGTGGGGGATTCTGGAACATACGCGGCCAGACTTCGACCATATCGGTGCCGAGCAAGAGTACTTTGAGGAGGGGAGGCTCAAGACGAACACATCATCGGTATGAGTCGTGCCGTGCTCCTGCAGATCGTCCTCTACGTGATCTGCGCCGGTGTCGCGACAGGGGTTGACATGCTCCTCCTCTACGTGCTCACCGAGTTTTGGTCGCTCCACTACCAGGCGTCTGCCATGTGTGGCTACTTCGCCGGTATGGTGACGAACTACTCACTCAACAAGCGGTATACGTTTAACAATACCAGTACTGCGTACGTACACCAGTTTGCGATATTTTCGCTTGTTGCCGGAGTCGGTCTTGTACTCAATCAGGGCGTGCTGTTCCTGTGCGTCGAATACCTCGGCCTATGGTATATGTACGCGAAGGTATGTGCCGTTGGGTTCGTTGCGCTGTGGAGCTTTGTGGGGCATCGGACGTTTACCTTTCGTGCAGGGTAGGCTACAATACTCACGCAATGAAGTCCGCACCTACACGAGAGAAGATTTTGGTGACCGGCTCGAGTGGCACCATCGGCACCTTTCTGTGCGAGCGCCTGCTCGAGGCGGGGTACGAGGTGGTCGGTGTTGACAAGAGGCAAAACATATGGAGTCCTGCCGTTGACGCGCTCACGATACTGCAGGACCTCCGCGACAAGGAGGACATGTTCCGCGTGCTTCCCCGTGACGTCGAGGCGATCATTCACCTCGCGGCAAATGCCCGCGTGTACAACCTGGTCGTGGACCCATCACTTGCGCGGGATAATTTCGAGATTACATTCAACACCCTCGAGTTTGCACGGCAGAACCATATTCCCAAGTTCGTGTTCGCATCCTCGCGTGAGGTGTATGGCAACTCAGGGAAGGTTATGTACGTCGAGGACGATGCGGACCTGCAGCACTGCGAGAGCGCCTACACCGCGTCGAAGATCGGGGGTGAGGCGCTCGTGCATGCGTACCGGCGGTGCTACGATATGGACGCAATGATCATACGGTTCTCAAACGTGTACGGCATGTATGATGAAAGTGATCGGGTGGTGCCGCTCTTCATCAAAAAGACGCTTCTCGGAGAAGACCTCACGATATTCGGGGAAGGAAAACTCCTCGACTTCACCTACATCGCTGATGCGGTAGCCGGCGTGCGCAGCGTTCTTGAGAAGTTCCACGAGGTGCACCATCGCGTGTTTAACATCGCCTACAGCAATGGCACGCGTATCGTTGATGTTGCGGCACAGATACGCGCGCTGCTCCGGGCACACAATGCGGTACGCATTGCCGACAATCGCGTGGGGGAGGTGGTGCAGTACGTCGCCGACATCTCCAAGGCTCGCACACACCTCGGGTATGAGCCCCGCGTGCACGTGGAGGAAGGTATCCGACGCTCCGTCGAGTGGTACACCACACACCTCTATCGCGACCTGTACGCAGAACACTGCAGGCGACAGGAGGGAAGAGCGTAACCTACGCAAAACGCGTATATGAGAAAACCCCCCACATCAAAAAACAGGCAGATAATCCTCCAAACCCCCAGAGAACCCCATTCCGCTAGTACTGTTGTTGCCTCCAAAGACGCTTCCTCGATCTTAGTTTCCCGCCACACTATGCTGGGTCTGCTTCGTTCTCTAGCAAAGCATCTTTTCTTGATGGGTGAGTGGTCACACAAGCTGAATGATTATCGCCATTCGATGGCGAAGTTCGTACACCATACTGCCTCCTTCATGTCTGGCCGTCGAGGTCCCCTTGTGCTCATCATGTTGCTGTACCTTTTTTCTGTTGGACTAAAATTTGCAAGCGCACCCTGGAACGCGCCGCTTCGCGAAGATGACTACGCATATCTTTTGAAGTCGCTCGAGATAGCACAGGGAGATCTTACACCGGTTCGTAGTCAAGCAATCGGTACGTCGCTCATTTTTGCACCATTTTTTATGCTTCTCCATCCCGCATCACTTTCTGATGCTATGATTGATGCGCGCTTGTTGGCGATCTTTGCGAGCTCGTTGCTTCTCGTACCGATATACCTGTTTGCTCGCGTATACGTTGCACGACGGTACGCATTCATTGCAGCGCTCTTCGCGGCGTGCTACCCGGTTATTTTGCCATCCCAGATATCCTTCACCTCAGAGGTGCTTTTTTTACCACTCGTCGCACTATCTCTCGCCCTTCTCGCTCGGGGTGACAGGAAACCCTTCTTCTATGTCTATACGGGCGCCGTTGCTGGTATCGCGTATTGGGTGCGACCGAACGGTATCTTTTTACTTGGCATACTTCTCCTGGTCACGTTTGTTGCGGGTGTCGCATCATGGCGAATCTCTCGATATCACCTGAGGTACGCGGTGCTCAGTACCGTTGCCTTTTTCGTTGTGAGTTCACCGTCACTCTACCTGCGCTACGAGGCATTTGGGTCTGCGTTCGACTATGGTATGAATAGCAAGTACTTTGTAGACGTCTACAATCAGGTGTGGTCGGACACCGACCCTGCGCCGACCTTCCGTGCGTTTATACACAGTCACAGTGTGCCCGCGCTCTTCAAGCGTTTCGTTATCGATGGGGTCGGGAAGCCGCTGTTTGCACTCGTCAGTGGGAAGAGTATTGATGCGACAGGCGTGATCGTACCAGCCCTGGTGCCACTTGTGTTGGTTGGTGGCTGGATAGCGCTTCGGCGTATGTATCGAGACCCGACGTATGCAACGCTCATCGCGCCGTTTGTTGTGTGGTTTATAGGGTTGGCCCCTATTTACATCGTGTTTCCGTTCTCGCGGCATCTCTGGGGTCTTGTACCTGCGGTGATCGTGCTTGCCGTGATTGGTCTGGAACAGCTCATGGAACATACATCAGCAACAACCGTTCATCTGACTGTTGCCGGTATTGCACTAACACTCGTCATGCCAGTCGTCGCTGCGCGCATTGTGCAGCAACCAGCACCGGATCCGGCATGGGCATCGTGGATTGCTGCGAATGTACGAGGAACTGTCGCCATCGTCGAGGGCGGTGACCTCATTATGCAGCACGTTCCTGACACCAGAATCGGGGGAAGGGAGCAGATGTCGTTTTACGCACCTGTGACTGGTCTTGCGGTCTTGCGGCCAGGCAACCTGCCCTCGGTTGAAGCAGCAATCGGCTACTTTACTGAGAAACACATAAATGTGGTCGTGGTCGATCAGCATGCGCGTGCGACTCGGCCGTATCTCGCTCATATCGACGACCCCACCTATCGTGACTGGTTTCGACTCGTCTACCGTGACGATACTTCTGAGTGGACGGGGTCAGTATACAGTTTTGTACCGCAGGGCTCATAACGCTGCACGCTTGCCCAAGGCCAATGCCGTAAAAGACGTTATCCCGTCAGACCATTGTGTGTCTCGGTACACTAGAGATCGAATTTGATATACTTGTGCGCATGATCTCCGACACAAAAACAGCGCAGGCGTTTGCGGAATCATGGAACCACCTGCCCGGGGGGAGTATCTACACGCGTGAGCAGTTTGAAGACTGGATAGCACCCCTCACGCGTGCAGACATCGAGGGCAAGCGCGTGCTTGAGCTCGGGTGCGGCAACGCATCGCTCATGGTGCACATGGCTCTATGGAAGCCGGCGTACCTCGAGGGTGTTGACCTCGGTGATTCGGTTCTCTCAGCAGAAAAGAACCTTGCGGGGACGGCGAACGTGAAGGTTACGCAGGCAGATCTCGTGTCGTTTGCGAGCAGCGAACCATTCGATGTTGTGTACTGCATCGGCGTACTCCACCACCTGCAGGAGCCGGAAAAGGGATTTGAATCAATGGTACGAAACACAAAGCCTGGTGGAGCGTTCCATGGGTGGGTGTATGCGCGCGAGGGAAATGGTATGATCGTATATGCTGTTGACCCAATCCGCAAGATCGCTTCGCGCCTTCCGTGGTGGTTCACCAAATACTTTCTTGCGACACCACTCGTCGCACCATTCTACCTGTATGCAAAACTCATGCGCGCGTTGCCACGCTGGTCATCCCTCAAAAAGTTACCCCTCTATGAGTACGCACTATGGATCGGGGCGCGTGGGTTCAGCTTCTTCCGCCACGTTGCATTTGATCAGTTGGTAACTCCGCAGACGGCGTATATACCAAGAGCTACCATCGAGAACTGGCTTACCAGTCGCTCCGAGATCGACCAACAAAGCACCTACGTTATTAAGCGGAATGGAAACTCGTGGAAGTTCGGCGGAAGGAAGATATAAGTCACCTACATCACATATGACGAACACCGAGAAGAAACTTAATCTTGGTTGCGGTGAGTATCACAAAGAAGGGTATGTAAATGTCGACTGGCAACCACTCACCAAACCGGATGTGGCGCACGACCTCAATGCGATTCCCTACCCGTTCGGGGACAGCACGTTCCATCTTGCTGAGGCGTATCATGTGCTCGAGCACCTCAACCGGCCGTTTGATGTGATGAAGGAGCTCCATCGTGTTCTCAAACCGGAGGGAGAGCTGCATATCAAAGTACCCCACTTCAGCCGTGGCTTCACCCATGCCGAACATGCGCACGGGTTTGACGTTTCGTTTCCGCTCTACTTCAACCCCGCGTTCACCACCTCGGGATATTTCGGCGTGCACTTCGAGCTGCGGCGCATGGAACTTCACTGGATGGCTTTTTTTCACCTGCTGCCGAGCATGGGGTACGGGCGGGTCACGGTAGGACTATTGCGGATGCTCAATGCTGTTCTCTCGTGGCTCGCGAACCTTTCGCCCGCGCTCTGCAGCCGGCTCTGGTGCTTCTGGGTGGGTGGTTTTGAGGAAATCGAGTTTACCTTTGTGTGTAAGAAACATGCGCATGCAATCGCAGGATCATCAACAGACGGCGAATAGTATCAAGGAGTACTTCAAGCGCTGGCCGCGTTTTTACTACTTCGTTTTTGATGTGTTCGGTCCTGTGTATTTTGGCGGCATGAGCAGTCGCGCGTTTCTCAAGCGGTATCCGAGCGATGGTGTGTGCATCAACCTTGGGTCCGGCGCTCGTCGTTTGGCCCCGCACGTCATCAACATAGACATCACCACATACGACGCGGTTGACCTCGTGGCGGACATCGCGCATCTCCCCTACGAAGACGGTGCCGTGTCTCGCGTGATTTGCGATCAGGTGTTGGAACATGTCGCTGACGTGCGCGATGTGGTGGCGGAGATGCGTCGCGTGTTGTGTGCCGGTGGTTATGCATACATCGGGGTCCCGTTTCTGTATCCCTTCCATGCGTCGCCGTCCGACTTTACGCGTTTTACTCACGCTGGCTTGCGACACTTATTCGCCGACTTCGAGTTGGTGCATGTGGGGGTTCGCTCCGGTCCATTTTCCGCACTTACCGTGCAGCTCGCATACCTCAGTGCTTCGGTGTGTTCGTGCGGAAGTGAGCGTGTCTACTGGATGCTCGTATACCTCTTCGGCATGCTCCTCTTTCCGCTCAAATTGCTCGACGTGGTAGGGAACCGCCTCCCGTGTGCATTGCATATGGCTGCGGTTCTCTATTGCGTGGTGCGCAAGCCTGCCGCATGACAAAACTGTCTCTGCACACATTTGGTCTCATAGCGCTCCTCGTGGCGTGGGCCGTTGCGCACAGTGTTGGTGTCACCTGGGGTGCGAGCCATGTGCCGCTCCACGCCAACTATGTCTCAGATGAACAGCGACCGGTAAACGGTGCGCTCCATATACTCAACGAGCGGAGTATCTTCGGCATACGAGGAAAAGAAGAGTTCATCTACGGTCCCATACTCGCGATGTTTACCGTACCCGCTGTCGTGGCAGACTTCGCATGGCGCGCGATCACCGAAGGGGTGCGCACCGCCAGCGCCTACCGCGATATCGTGATCTTCGATTGGGGTGGCATCATTGTTTGGATGCGTCTGCTCGTGGTTGCGGGTGGGGTTGTGGCGCTCTAC
The DNA here is from genome assembly GCA_964568345.1 of uncultured Candidatus Saccharibacteria bacterium. Classification (GTDB taxonomy): domain Bacteria; phylum Patescibacteriota; class Minisyncoccia; order Phycocordibacterales; family UBA12088; genus UBA12088. The sequence continues at coordinate 24,129 of CAZMPG010000006.1, forward strand.
CTACTCTATCGCATGTTTCTCCTCACCACGCTCAACCCGCGCTCGTATCCACCCTATGCCCTTGCCGCTACCGGCCTTATGGCGGTCAATTATTTTTTCTTCAACAACACCAACTTCTTTATTAATTGGACATGGGTGGCATACCTCCTTATTGCCGAGCTGTATCTCGGGCTTCTCATCTACGAATCGCATGGCCGAAAACAACTCTTTTGGTGGCTACATGGTATTGTCACGGTATGCAACTTTGGCATAAACTATCTCAATGTCGTGTACCTAGTCGCGTTTGCTCCGCTCGCGCTACAGCTTTGGATACAAAAGGAACACATGGTACGTCGTACACTCCTATGGTACGTACTTCTCGTCTCTCTAGGACTCGTGTTCATCGTGTGGTGGAATCCGCTCACCTTCTGGAGAATTGTTGGTATTGGGGGAGTCGGGAGCATGGCGGGTACCATGGGCGTGGAGTATGCCGACACGTACAAGCCGTTCCTCTCCGCTACGTCGTCATACGCGTACTACCTACGCGTGCTTCTCGTAAACCACGTGCCGCTTGTAGTGACACTCCTCCTCGTTGTACCATTTTTGGCGCGCAAGTTCCGAGACAACTTCATGTGGATGTGGATGTTTGGGAGCGTTGCACTTATCAACTTCATTATTTTTGGGTCCATTGCACACTACGAGGAACGGTACCTCCTCATTACAATTGTCACCTGCGTGCTCTTTGTTGGTGCTGCGGTGGTGCGATATTGTGATTACGCGGAACGGAGACGAACCATCCTGGTCGGGTTGGCGACGTTACTCGCTGGGTACGTGGTGTTCCATGGGGCGCATGTCGTGCGGTGGATGGTTGTATACGCTGATGGTCCCGCGGAACAGCGCATGATTGACGAGGCGCTCGCGCTCGAGCGGGAAGGGGGGTCGCTCGCGCTTGTTCAGCCCCACATAGCTGGACACGCACACACCAAAGAGGCGTATCAAAAGTTTACGGAGCAAAAAAATGCGAAAGACGTGAATCTTTATAAAGCTATTATGGCAGCGCCGTTGCCGCATGATGTGGTGCCGTTGAACGCGACATATATCATGCCGTGGGACTATGAAAAAGACGCGGCACTCATTGACGGATACACGCATGCTATCAAGTATGTACAGGGGTGTTCGCCTGAGATAGACCGAGCCACATTTATAGGCGAGAATATACTAGTGCTCTGGGATTGGGACGAATGTCGGCCGAGGTATGAGCGTATCAAGTGAGGGGTTGTGCGGTATGGATGGACTCATGGACAAGAAAAACGACACGCCCAGGACGCTCTTCGTGGTGAACTTCGACTGGCGCGATCTCTTCCGTACCGGAAGGGAAGAGTTCGTTGAGAAGCTCACACGCGACCAGCTGCGGCCCGACAGCAACCGTTTCTTTTTCTTCTCGTGGGGCACCACCCACTACACGGCGCTCGAGGGCGCGTGGCAGACGGTACACACGCGCACGTTCGGGCTACACAAGCTGCGCCCGGTGCTCAACCTCTGGGCGCTCTTCCTCATACCATTTACCGCGTGGCGGTACCATCTTCGGCCCGACGCATGGGTCGTGTACGACTTCGGCATGGCGCCTGCCTGCTGGATTGCACGGAAGCTGTTTGGGGGGAGGCTCGTGCTCGTCCTCAACAACCAGCCGGTGCTCTGCTCGCGCACGCGTCGGTTTGGCTGGCTCAAGGGCTGGTACTCATACGTTGCCGAGCGGATTGGCGTAGGTTGCGTCGAACACTTCTTCACGCTCAATGGGACGATGCGTCAGTACTTGCGGACGCTCGGGGTGCCCGATGAACGCATTTCCTACTACGTCGTCAATACGATCGAGCGTGACCTACCCCTCATCCGCGCCGCAGTGCCGGGCACCGTACGCGAGCGCTTCCACCTCGGTCAGCACACAAAGCTCCTCCTCACCGTTGCCCGTTTTGAGGCAGAGAAGAATTACCCACTGCTCCTTGACCTCTTTGCCACCCTGCCAACGGAGTACGTGCTCTTCTGTCTTGGCGAGGGGAGTCTGCGCGGCAAGATCGAGGCGCATGCACGGCGGCTCAAAATCGAGGATCGGCTCTACTTGCCGGGCAATATTCTACGGAACGACATATGGAACTACTACAAGAGTGTAGACGCGTTCATCCTCCTCTCAAAAGCGGAGGCGCTCGGCATCGTCTTCTGGGAGGCGATGTATGTCGGTGTGCCCGTGCTCGGTTCCGCAGTTCCTGGTATTATGGAGTCGCTCGGCGCGGACGGTGAGCGCGGGCGGGTGTGGCGCGAGGCGGACGGTCCGGTTGGCTTTACGGAGCGCGTGCGATTTTGCACCACACCGAGCCACGAACGGGATGCCCTGGTAGGGCGCGCAAAGACATGGGTTGATCATCAGCTCAAAAATCGCGCGGCACTAAACGAATACCTTGCCACAAAAGAACTCTCTTAAAGTAGAACATGTGTCTTTTGCACCCAGTATCATACATATCGTCATGTATACGTCTTTCCCCTACACAGGATAGCGGATTACCATCAGGACACATTGCTGCATGTTCTCCCCTTCATGTTTAGTGCACTTCACGCCCCTGTTCCGCCGCGAGTACTACCTGATATTGCGACGAGGTGAATGATCATTTCTATGAAAGTCGCCTTCCTCTACACCAACACGCGCGGAGCGATGGTTGAGCGCATCAAGCGCGGAGAAGACCACGACAACCACCTCTTCGGCGCCCTACGGCTTCAGGAGTATGGCATACAAGCAGATGTTGTGGAACTCGAGTCGGTGTTACCGCTACGGCTTGCGACATGGTTTCGCAGGCATGCTTCCATGCATGCGTTCCATGTGCCGCTCCTCATGCGCCTACGCGGCTATGATGCGGTCCTCACCTCAGCGGCGCTCGGTGCACTTCTTGCGCGCGCACTCACGGGAATCGGACCGCGCAAGTGGCTCATGTACGACTACAATATATCGGGGCCGCTCACGCACCCGCACACGGTGAAGGAGCGAATCTTCGCCTACCTCATGCAGCGTGTGGACGGATTCATCACACTCGGCGCCGGTGAAGCGGAAGCCATGCGGCGACTTTTTCCGGAAAAGTCCGGTGCAATATGCCACATACCGTTCGGGTGCGACACGGCATACTTCTCTCCGCAGCCGGAGCGCGAACAATCGAATCTGGTGTTGAGCGTGGGGCGCGACCCGGGGCGCGACTGGAGGACGTTCCTTGCTGCCGTGCGCGACACCGACATGCGGGTGGAGACGACCGCGCGCCCGAGTGCGCTCGAAAAAGCGGGAGGAGTGCCCGCCAACGTTTCAGTATGTTCGTGGAGTCCGTTGGAGCTGCTTGATGGGTATGCACGCGCGAGCGTGGTTGCCCTCCCCTTGGGGCCGATCTATCCGGAGGACACGATGGGAGTGAGTACGCTCGTGGAGGCGATGGCGATGGGGAAGGCGATCGTGGCGACAGACACCGCGACCATGCGCAGCTACCTGACGCACGGAGTAAACGCAGTACTCGTGCCGCAGGGAGACGCTCTCGCTCTGCGAGCCGCAATTTCCGACTTGCTGCGGGACGGAGCGAAGCGCCGCTCTCTCGGGAGAGCGGCGCGAGAGACGGTCTGTCGTCTCTGTGATGCCGATAGCATCACGCGACAACTGGCGGAGTACCTGAAGCAGGTGGTGCAGAAATGACGCCGGCCGCTGCCTTCATGCGCTTGCATCGGTTCGTACGTAGTATGCGGCAAATGCCATGTGTGCTAGGTAGTACGCGATGCGTGCGAGTATGGCGCCCAGTATACCGTAGAGGAATACAGCTGCGAAGGACACCGCTATCTTGAGTATCGGCACCGCGATGTTCAGCACTACGAGCGCGTGCTCGCGCTGACGCGCATATAGTGCGGGTACCGTGACGAACGAGGGTATCATGAGGAGGGTGATGGCGTAGAGCTGTGAGTAGAGAATGGACGCGTGGTACTCGGGAAAGAGCAGGTCGAACACGTAGGGGGCGCCTGCGGCGTACGTCACCACAAGCAAGCCGGATAGGACGCCGAGCTGCACCATTTTGCGCGTAAGACTGTCGCGTAAGCCGTCATGCAGAGACTTGGCGGCGATCTTGGGGAGCACCGAGGAGCTGAGGGTGTTGAGGACGGTGCGGATGCGGTCGGGGAGAAGAATGGAAAACGCGTATATGGCAAGCTCCGTGGGGCCCAGAAGGTGGTAGACGATGAGACTGTCCGCTTGGTACGCAAGGGAGTTGATCAAATTCATACCGCTCAGCCGTTTTGCGTAGGACACGTCATCGGGTCGGAGTGTATCATTTTGTGTCGGATACTTTTTGAGTGTTCTGTAGGTGAGGTATACGTTGCAGAGTGAAATGGTGACGAAGTACGCCGCGACAAGCCAGATCATGTTCGGTAGGAACCATACGGTCGCGATCATGACGGCGAGGTACACCACAGCGCTCGATGAGGTGTATCGCGTAGAGGTGGCAAAATCTTGTTTGCCGTGCAGGAATGCGTTGAAGGTGTTTGCCACGCTCGACACTGGACCGAATACCGCCACGATGGTGAATGCAATGCTGTACTCATGATTTCCCTGCATAAAGTAGTATCCGGCGACGATGAGCGCGAGGATGCACTGGGGGATGTTCCACCGGAGCTGCAGCAAGAGCGAGTGTTTGAAGGTGCCGTCGTATCCTTGCGACACGGCGCGTGTTACCACGGTGTTCATGCCCGTGAGCGAAAAGGCGGAGAGGGAGCCGGCTACCGAAAGGACGTACTTGTATATGCCAAACACCTGCTTGCTGACATGGTTTGCGAATACCACCGACAGCACGAGAGACACCAGCATTGCCGCTCCCTGGCCGACCGCAAGCCAGAAAGTGCTCTTGCCGACATATACCATGTCGGTTTTGGTGTAGCGCTCACTTGAGCGGAGGAGGCGGTAGAGGTGTGCCTTGAGGGATTCCATGAGACAGTGGCTTGCGTACAAGAAAGCATACGGCACTTGTTCTTTTGGAACAACCCGGGCGCTCTGGTAGAATGGTGCCATGCGCGTATCGCTCGATTCCATACTGCGAGGCGAGGAGCATCGGGAGCTCACGAAGCTCACACTCGACGGAGCGGTGCTCGATCTCGGCGGGGAAGGGGCGTCGGGGTACCTTACGGGTGTGCCCGGGGGGCGGACCGTGACGACGGTAAACCTTGGCTCGGAAAAGGGGTGCGATGTGGTGCACGATCTCGAGCAGCTGCCGCTCCCCTTTGGGGAAGCGAGCTACGACGCGGTGATCCTCTACAACACGCTTGAGCACATTTACCATGCGCGCGAGCTCGTGAACGATACGTACCGTGTGCTGCGCCAAGGGGGGAAGGTGGTCATCACGGTGCCTTTCCTCTTTCCCGTCCATCCCTCGCCGCGCGACTACTGGCGCTTTACCGAAGACGCGATGCGGCAGATGCTGCGGGACGCGGGGTACAGCGACATCACGTGCGTGCCGCTCGGGACGGGGGTGAGCATCGTGTGCTACCACTTCTTTGAGCGACTGCTCCCGCGGCCGCTCCGTTTTGTCGCATTCTTCCTGCGTCCGCTTGCGCGTGGCCTCGACTGGCTGCTGTACCACGTCCGCTTTCGAAGCGGGCAGCAGAAGAGGGAGTGGTATACGTTGGGGTATTTCTTAATAGGAAATAAACCAATAACACATGCCTGATAATTTTCATGCCGTTGCCTCCTTTGAAAATGCACGGTGGTCACAGGGGAAGCAGAAGATTGAGTACAGACATACCGCAGCATGTTCTTTACTGCCACAGGACGTCACCTCCTTGTTAGACGTGGGGTGCGGGGATGGGACATTTCTCTCACTTATAACAGGCGCCGAAAAAAAAATTAAATTGACAGGGATAGATTTTTCGTCAGTCGGTCTCTCTATTGCACGAGAGAAAGTGCCGTATGGGTATTTTGCACAAGTTGATGCAAACAGCACATACCCTTTTCCCGACGGTGCATTTGACGTCGTCGTTGCGCTTGATGTGCTTGAACACACCCTTGAACCAGAAAAAATGCTCAAAGAGATGAGGCGTGTTTCAAAACAATTCGTCCTACTTAGTGTACCGAATTTTAATTCACTTCCAGCACGTCTTCAGATGTTGATTGGGCGTGTACCAGAGAATAATAAATCAAACAAAGGGCACATGTATTGGTTTAATTTTACCACCCTTCATTTGCTGCTTGAGCAGGTTGGATTTTCAGTTGTAAAAGAAGTAGGCAGTTATCAACAATCGCGCACACCACTTATCGGTACACTAATTCGTGTTATGCGAGATTTGAATCCCAAACTCTTCTCACTATCATTCGTGATCCTTGCTCAAAAGAAGTCAGTTCAAAAGTAACTTTCATGAATATCCCGCAAGATCAAACTCTCGATCATACAATGGGCTTGTGTACACACATTATATGATATGTATGCGCGCCACTTCGTTGTTTCCATCACTGTGCTGTATTACCCACATTATCAAGTAACCACCACTCATCATGAAGCACGCCACATCGTTTCAGGGACTTGTTGCCATGTCTCTCATTTTCTATGCAATTCCTCACGGGTGTCTGCATGCTCAAACTGAGACGATAAACAATGACCCGACCCTTGTAGATGGGCTTGTGTCATATTGGCCACTAGACGAGGAGGGTGGCGTGAGGGTCGATGCACAAGGAGGAAATGATCTCACAGAAAACAATGGTGTCGGTTCGACAGAAGGGAAGCTCGGTCTCGCCGCTGATTTTGTTCCCGATCACTCAACTTCATTGTCGATTGCTGATACTGACCAACGTGGATTAGACATCCCGGGAGATTACACGTTTGCTGCATGGATCAGACCCCATAGCTTTCCTCAAGACGGTACTCTTTTTGGTAAATTCTATGACTTCATCGACTACTACGGTAGCCATGCGGATCAGCGTAGTTATCTAGGTATCCTGTACTCATATGCGATCATGCCCTATCTCTCTGGGGACGGTGTCAACTATGTGGGCAGGCAATTATCATACGATTTCAGACAAGACGAATGGCAGTATGTCGTCATGTCATATTTCGCTGCAACCGGCAGTATGAAGCTGTATGTGAATGGTCTTGAAGTTTCAAATGCTGTCGGTTTTCCAACCAATCTATTCAATAGCACGGCAACCTTCTTCCTGGGTGCCTACAAGACAGGTGCGTACGGTTTTTACGACGGCCTCATGGACGAAGTCGGTATTTGGAACCGCGCACTGACGGCTGATGAAGTGGTGCGGCTGTACAACGGCGGGGAAGGGCTACCGTACGGCGAAAAGAAAACCGGTGCGTCGAGCGTCGCATTCCTGCCTGGCATCATGGCGAGCCGGCTCTACACGAACGACACCGGGGGCGAGCAGAAGCGCTGGGAGAGCGTGCTTGCGGGCGACCTTGCAGAGCTTGGCATGAATACCGACGGCACGAGCAAGAGCACGTCGCTCTACACGCGGGACGTGCTCGACGACATACGCCCCATAACCGGTCTCGGATCCTTTGGAGAAGCGTACCAGGGCTGGATCAGCTTTATGGATGGGCTCGTGGCGGATGGAACACTCACCGAGTGGAAAGCGCTGCCCTACGATTGGCGCTTGGCGACCGACGAACTCTTTCTGAAAGGCAAAGATATGGGTGGAGGGAACATCTCCTACACGCAGGTCGGCACGGTGCCGTACCTCCTCGAGGTGCTCGAGGGCTTGGCGGACCGTTCTCCGACCAGCAAGGTGACGATCGTTGCGCACAGTAACGGCGGCTTGGTGGCGAAGAATCTCATCCACTACCTCGAGGCGACGCACCACCCCCTCCTCGACAAGATAGACACGCTCGTGCTCGTCGCGTCGCCCCAAGCGGGCACGCCGAAAGCATTGCGCGAGGTCCTCCACGGTATCGACATGCCGGCCCAGCAGACCCTGCGCGACGTGGTGCGCTTCATGCCGGGGGCGTACGGGCTCCTCCCCTCGTCGCACCTCATGGGGCTCCTCGATGAGCCGGTCGTAGAGACCGCAGCAAGTGTGGCGACGCTCCCCTTGATGCAGGACATGGCGGGTACGAACATCACAACATACAGCAACCTCCGCAAGTTTCTCACAGGCGAGATAGGGACGCGTACCGATGCTGCGACCCTCGGCTACCTCCACCCCAACCTCTTGAGTGCCGCGCTCCTCGCGTCGAGCAGCGCAATGCATGAAGCGGTTGACGTGTGGCGTCCCGAGCACATCCGGGTCATCGAGGTTGTTGGTACTGGCCTCTGGACGCCGCGTGGGGTTGCCTACAGGGCCTACGATCGGCACACGAGCTCGGACACTCCGGTGCCCTCGCTCCGCACCGAGTGGCTCGCGAACGATCGCGGAGACGGCACCGTGCTCGCAAAATCCGCAGAGAGCGGAGAGTCGGACGAGACCTATTACTTCGGGATGAACGAGTACAATGCGCACGAAGAGGCGAACAATAACCACATGACCGTTCTCTCCACCAAGCCGGTGCAGGAGCTCATCCGCTCGCACGTGCTCGGCGGTAGCGACGAGACGCCCCTCTACATGAATACCACGGGTGCGACGCACCCGTTCCCGCGCTTTGAGCTGCGTGCGTACTCGCCGGTAGATCTGCACCTCTACCGCGGCGGGATGCATACGGGGGTACGCAGCGGAGAACCGGCAACCGACCTCGGCCGGCCGTACGAAGCCGAGATCCCGAACAGCTACTACGAGGAGTGGGCCGATGTGAAGTATGCCGGCGCCGACCTCCCTGCTTCGGTACTGGTCGTACTCGACGGCACGGGAGAGGGTACCTTTACGCTCGAGCTCGATCGGTACGATGGTGCGGCGCACGACGGCACGTACGCATGGACAGACTTGCCGGTGCGCCAAGAATCGCGCGGCACCACGACGATTGACGCGGAGGGCGTGCCGGTACTCCTGTACGACTTTGACGGCGACGGCGATACCGACGCTCGCCTCGCTCCGGGGGACACCTTCGAGGCGTGGCAGGCGTACGATGTGTCGTTTGCAGGACTACGTGAAGCAATACGTGACGCCGGGATGGGAAAGCTCCTGGAGGCGTGGTTTCTGGCGCGAGTAAAACTCGCTGAGGAGCTTCACAAGAAAGGCGGGAAGGGGAGTGCGCAGGCGGCAAAAGTGCTCCTCGAGACTATCGTGTGGAGTGCGGAGCGGCAAGGCAGCAAGGCGCTTACTGCGGAAGACGCAACAACCATTGCGAAGCTCGCGCGGGCACTCGAGCTGCGGCTGTAGCGCAAGGGGGGTGCAGGCCAGTCATGTCAGTCCCGTGGGAGTTGTGTACCTGCTCACCATTCGCAAACCGTTTCGTGTCGCTGTCTTTGCGAGAAGCCGACCCGCGGGAGGCGACGAAGCAAACCAGGATCACATTCGCCATGTTACCGAAACGCCACTCAGATCATGGACTGCTTCGCCTGCGAGCTCGCAGAGATGGCGCGCGAAGGGTGCACACTTACTCGAAAGAGTATGGTATATTGTAAAGGAGTCGGGTATCCCTTCGCACGTGTAGCGCAGTACCTTGCCATACTGCATGTTGCGCCTCGAGTCTATGTTGCGTACGAGGGGAGTAGGAGTAGCATAAGCGCACCATGAAGCGCGCTCTCGTTACCGGTGTTACTGGCCAGGACGGCTCGTACCTCGCCGAACTCCTCCTGGAGAAGGGGTACGAGGTGCATGGCCTCATTCGGCGCGCGAGCACATTCAACACCGAACGCATCGAACACCTCTACCGGGACCCACACGACGCCGGAGCTCGGCTCAAGCTCCACTATGGCGATCTTTCTGACGCAAGCACTCTTTCGCGACTCATGAATGCGGTGAGACCTGACGAGGTATACAACCTCGGAGCACAGAGTCACGTACGGGTGAGTTTCGATATGCCCGAGTACACGGCAGACGTGGTAGCGGTCGGTACACTGCGCATGCTCGATGCACTGCGGGACGCGCGGCCGGATGCGCGTCTGTACCAGGCGTCTTCGAGCGAGATGTTCGGTAAGGCGGCCGAGCTGCCGCTCCGCGAAACCTCTCCCTTTTACCCACGTTCGCCGTACGGGTGTGCTAAGGTGTTCGCGTACTGGATCACCAAAAACTATCGCGAGAGCTACGGTCTGTTCGCCTCGAATGGCATTCTCTTCAACCACGAGTCGCCGCGTCGGGGGGAAACGTTCGTGACGCGGAAGATCACACGCGGCCTCGCGCGCATCAAGCTCGGCAAGGAGGAGCGGTTGTACCTGGGCAATCTCGACGCAAAGCGCGACTGGGGGCACGCGCGAGACTTCGTGCGCGGCATGTGGCTCATGTTGCAGCACACCGAACCTGACGACTTCGTACTCGCAACCGGCGAGACGCACAGCGTTCGCGAGTTTGCCGAACGTGCGGCGAAGGTGCTCGGCTACTCGCTCGTGTGGCAGGGGAGCGGTTTGGCGGAGCGGGGTGTCGATGAGGCGACGGGCGCCACCCTCATTGAAATAGACCCGCGGTACTTCCGTCCCGCAGAAGTCGATATTCTGCTCGGGAGTGCACAGAAGGCAAAGCATATTCTCGGCTGGGAGCCGCAGGTCTCGTTCGACATGCTCATCGAACACATGGTACGCTCGGACTATGACCGGGAAGGCGGGCGCGCATAAGCACACGAGAGCACTGCAGGGGCGGATCTTCGTGGCCGGACACCGTGGGCTCGTGGGGAGCGCTCTCGTGCGTGAGCTTGTGCGGCGGGGGTACACCGATCTCGTGACGCGCACACGCGCAGATCTCGACCTCACCGACGCGCGTGCGGTCGCGGCATTTTTTGCGGAAACAAAGCCGCGGTACGTGTTCCTGGCCGCGGCAAAGGTTGGCGGCATCGTGGGCAACCTTCAGGCACCCGCGTCGTTCATGTACGATAACCTCATGATTGAGGGGCACGTCATTCACGAGGCGTACCGGGCGGGTGTCGAAAAGCTCCTCTTCCTCGGGAGCTCGTGCATCTACCCAAGGCTCGCCGCGCAGCCTCTTGAAGAATCGGCACTGCTCACTGGCCCCCTTGAGCCGACGAACAAGGCGTACGCCGTGGCAAAGATCGCCGGCATCGTCATGTGCCAGTCGTACAACACGCAGTATGGCACGAACTTCATCTCGGTGATGCCAACCAACCTTTACGGACCGCACGACAACTTTGACCTCACAACTTCGCACGTGCTCCCTGCGATGATCAGGAAGTTTGACGACGCAAAGCGTGCGGGTGCGTCGCTGGTCACACTTTGGGGCACGGGAAGTCCACGGCGCGAATTCCTCCATGTGGATGACCTTGCGCGTGCGTGCGTGTTCCTCATGGAGAGGTACTCTGGTTCGGAGATCGTCAACATCGGCACCGGTGAAGATATCACGATACGTGAGCTCGCGGAGATAGTACGGAGCTCGATCGGCTTCACGGGAGAGATCGTGTGGGACACGAGCAAGCCCGATGGTACCCCTCGCAAGCTTCTCGACGTACAGAAACTCCACGCGCTTGGTTGGAAACACCATATACCCCTCCGTGAGGGTATCGAAGGGACGTATCAATGGTACCGAACTGTCACGGATGCGTCACGTAATCGTTAGCTGTCGTAAGGTGACGGTCCTGTTCTCGCTCGGACGCTTCGCATCCCTGTCAAGGGTTCACGGCTGCACCCCCTGCATGGTATAGTGTCCCCATGCTCAATGCGCTGCTCCGCTGGGTTTCCGTGTGCTGCCTCGTGGCGGTGCCGATCGTTATACCCTTCATCGTGTCGGCGACCATGTTCTTTCCCTACATTACGGGCAAGAACTTCACGTTCCGCATCCTCACCGAGATAGCGCTCGCGGCGTGGGTGGTGCTCGCGGTGCGTGAGCCAAAGTACCGGCCGCGCTTCTCGTGGGTTCTTGCGGCGTTTACGCTCTTTGTCGTGATTGTCGGTGTCGCCGACCTTACCGGTGCAAACCCCTTCAAGAGCTTCTGGAGCAACTTCGAGCGGATGGAGGGGTACGTGGCGCTCCTCCACCTCTTCGCGTACTTCCTCGTCGCCTCAACCATGCTTGCAACCGAGCGCCTGTGGCAGGTGTACTGGTATAGCTCGCTTGCGGCGAGTGTCGCGGTGGCGCTCATCGGCCTCAAGCCCATGCTTGCAGCGCTCCCCGTACTTACGTTCCCGCGCCTCGAGGCGGCGTTCGGGAACCCGATCTACCTAGCGGTGTACTCGCTCTTCCACATCTTCATCGCACTCATCCTCATGGTGCGGTGGCACGGGGCGCGATGGCACCAGTGCCTCATGGGTGTCATCGCATTCCTCCACTTCCTCACCATGGTGCTCACCCAGACCCGCGGCACCGTGCTCGGCTTCCTCGGCGGGGCGGTGCTCGTGGCGATACTCGTTGCTTTCTTCGAGCGGGAGCGTCCCCGCATGCGGCAGGTTGCTGCCGGAGCGCTCCTCGTGCTCGCGGTCGTCGCCGGCGCTGGCTTCGCCATCCGGAACACCGAGTTTGCACGCACGACGTCGCTCGTCGCGCGCTTCACCCAGATACGGCTCTCGGAGGGCACGGTGAACGCCCGCTTCATGAACTGGGGCATGGCGTGGGAGGGGGTGAAGGAGCGGCCGCTCCTCGGCTGGGGCCAGGACAATTACGAGTACGTCTTCTCGAAATACTTCGACCCCAACATGTACGGCCAGGAGCCGTGGTTCGACCGCACACACGACCTCATCTTCGACTGGCTCATCGCGGCTGGCTTCCTCGGCCTCGCGGCGTACCTCGCGGTCCAGGTAGCCCTCCTCGTGCACCTCTGGGTGCTCGACCCGCACGAGCGGCAGTGGTCGCTCAAGACCTTCACCTCTTTTAGCGCTATCCGCACCCTCGTGAAAAAGCACGACGACGCATTCCCCGCGACCGAGCGCGCGCTCTGGACCGGCCTCATCGCTGCGTACTTCTTCCACAACCTCTTCGTGTTCGACAACATCGTGAGCTACATCCTCTTTGTGTCGGTGCTCGCATACCTCCACTGGCGGGTGACGGAGGGGCACGAGCCACTCCTTGCTACCAAGCGGGTGCACGACGACGTTTCGTTTTCGGTCGTGTTCCCGATTGTCGTGGTGGTGTTTGGTGGCGTGCTCTGGTACGTGAATGTGCCGGGCATCAAGACGGCACAAGCCATCATTGAGGCGCTCGTGCCGCAGCGGATGCTTCCCGATGGGAGCGTGGCGCAGCGCACTCCCGCCGAGATGCTCGAGAGCTACCGGAGTGCGCTCGCGTACGATAAGCTCGGGCGGCAGGAGGTGCGAGAGCAGCTCGCGCAGGCTGCGGCGAACATGCAGCGTTCCCAGCAGGCCGACAATGAAACAAAGAAAGCATTCATGGAACTCGCGACCACGGAAATGCAGCGCGAGCTCGAGCGCAACCCTGGCTCCGCACGGCTCTGGCTCTTCATGGGATCGCTTGAGAGCAGTGCGGGGGCATTCTCCGAGGCGGAGCATGCGTTCGAAACCGCGGTGTCGCTCACCCCGACGAAGCAGATAGCGCTCTTCCAACTCGCGGAGATCAAGCTCGTGCTCGGGAAGACCGACGAAGCACTCGCGCTCTTCAAGAAGGCGTACGAGGAGGTGCCCGCGTACGATGATGCGAGCAAGCTCTATGCGCTCGCGCTCATTAGGAGCGGCAAGGACAAGGAGGCGGTAGACCTCCTCACCGAGCACTTCGGTACGCCGGCTGTTGACGACTCGCGTCTCTTCATGGAGTGGTCGAATGCGAAGCGCTACGACATTGCTGCAATGATCCTCGAAGCGCGCGTCGCGGCGAATCCCGGAGACGTGCAGCAGACGGTCTCGCTCGCCGCTGCCTACAAGCAGCTCGGGAGGAAGGACGAAGCGGTGCGCCTCCTCGAGGGCATCCGCGCGGCGCACCCGGAGTACACAGACCAGATGAACAACTTCATCAAGGACGTGCGCGGCGGGCGGTAGCGGTATGCTCGTGCTCGAACAGGTGCCGCTTGCGGACCACACGACGCTTCGCCTCGGCGGCGCGGCGCGTTTTTTTACCACGGTGACCTCGCTCGACGAGCTCCGTGCGGCGCTCGCGTACGCGCGTGAGCACGAGCTCCCCGTACACATTCTCGGCGGCGGCTCGAACACGCTCTTTTCCGACGAGGGGTGGCCGGGGCTTGTCGTCCATGTGCGCCTCCTCGGCCGTACGTACGAGGAGAACACAAAAGGCGACGTGCGGCTCGTAGTCGGAGCGGGGGAGGTGTGGGATGAGGTCGTGGCGGAGACTGTTGCGGCGGGCATGTGGGGGCTTGAGAACCTTTCGGGTATCCCCGGGAGCGTCGGCGCGGCGCCGGTGCAAAATATCGGCGCGTATGGTACCGAGATCGCCGAGGTCATTGACTGGGTCGAGGTGCTCGATCGGGCGACCGACGAGCTCCACGTGCTCCCCGTCTCTGCGTGCGTGTTTGGATACCGAGACTCACTCTTCAAGCGTGCAGAGGGTCGCGACCTTATCGTGCTTCGCGTCGCACTGCGCCTCACTACCTTCGCGCAGCCGCGGCTTACGTACCGCGATCTCTGCGAGCACTTTGGGGATGAGGCGCCGGCGTCGGCTGCTGCGGTGCGCGACGCGGTGCTCACCATCCGTGCGCGGAAGTTTCCCGACCTCGCCACGGTCGGTACCGCGGGGTCGTTCTTCAAGAATCCGATCGTCACGAAGTCGCACGCCGCAGACATTGCCTCATGGCTGCCAGGAGTACCCACGTTTGCGGTAGACGAGACCCATGTCAAGATTCCACTCGCGTGGATCCTCGAGCAGCTCTCGTGGAAGGGGGTGCGACGCGGCCACATGGGCTGCTGGGAAGCACAGCCGCTCGTTGTCGTGCACTACGGTGGCGGCACTGCGGCAGAGCTCCTCCTCTTCGCGCTCGCTATTGTTGACGACGTACGCAAGCGCACCATGATCGAGCTTGAGCCCGAGGTATGTGTGGTGCGCGGTGACCACGTGCACGCTACAGAGCACACACAAGCTTCTCCGTCTCATCCCGATGAAGAGTGAGGTGGTAGGTGCGACGCGTTGCACTTATCCACAAAAATTTTTTGCAGCACCTTTCTCTCGCGCGCACTTTCGATGATAATACAAACTAAGGAAGCGGCGTGAAGTGGTCAACAGATCTCTTCGGTCGACGTCGTTCATTACGTTGTCCATAACCTACACCACACCATGCCAGCAAAAAAGAAAGCGGTGAAGAAGGTCGCGAAGAAGGTCGTCAAGAAGGCGGTCAAGAAAGTCGCGAAGAAGACGGCAAAGAGGAAGTAGCCTCCCTACTTCTCACTGCGATCGTGCACAGCCCGCATGATGCGGGTTTGTGCGTGTCGAGACTATGGACGATAGACAAAAGACTATAGGCAGAAATCTTCCAAATAGTGGAAATGTGTGGGTGTGGAGTAGGAGCCGACCGGAGTGGAGGCGACATATAGAAGATGATCTTGAAGACATGCCCGACAATCTCTATCGAGGAGAGAGAGCGCGACTCGCAGAATTCGATCCAGCACCCATACAGGAGAGTCGAAATCCAGACAATCCAAGAAAGGGAGAGCCCGAGCACCTCCACTACGACTTTCGCTACCTGTTCTACGCCACCGATGAGGCGCCGATCACCGAGCAGGTGGGCGAAATTGGCGGGGCGACATGGATCACGCTTGAAGAGTTCTCGGCGATGGGTGGGTTTTCGCGGGTCGCAAAGAAGGTGGGGCTGTTGTGTGTGCAACAGAGGGAAAGGAGCAATCTCACCTGACCTAGATTGCTTCGCCTGCGGGCTCGCAGTACCCATTAAAGGGACGAGTCAAGCGGACAGGG